>NZ_WLZY01000017.1 GCF_010122465.1 Phytoactinopolyspora mesophila
CTTGAAGAAAGCTGCATCTTTCACTCAGACCGCGGCTCACAATATACTTCTGATAATTACAGCAAGAAGCTGAAGCAGCTTGGCATGCGGGCCTCACTTGGCCGGACCGGGATTTGTTACGATAACGGTGTGCCACGAGCGCGCCAGAAGGAGGCAGCGTGAGCTGACTTTGACTGGTGTGGTGCTGCGTTGGTGATGGAGGTAGGCCCTCCACGGTCGCTTTACAGGAAGAGGCCGTAAACCCCCGCGAGCTGCTGCGGTGAATGAGCCGTGGTGGTGAGCGTCGCGGAAAAGGCGCGCCGTGGAGCGCGTCAGGTGAGGACCGAGAAGGTGAACGAGAGTGAACCACCGATGAGGTGTCGAAATAGCATAGTTGACATCAAAACCAGAGTCCCGTTGTTGCTCTGGGAGCAGCCAGGAAGTTACCTGTCTACTGTCCTGGCGGTGTCCGGCATAGAGGTGGCACGAGCTCGGTCCAGGCGCCAGCGTGGAACGTGGGAACGCCTCGCTCCGACGTCGACCGCTTGTCGAGGGTCGAGAGGGAGAACTCCAAGCAGTAGAAGCTGTGAGGGGGAGAGTACCTGTGCGGAGCAGGCGGGCGGACCGCCTCGTAGTAGTGATGATGTTCCTGTAATGGGGGCGGAGCGAAGGGGGCGGGTTGTCGGGAGTGCGCCGTTCGGCCAACCGGTCTATCCGGGAGGAGCCGGGTGAGTGAACTCAAGGTGAAGGATAAACCGTTTGCCATTTCAAAGTGGTTGGTGTGGGAGGCATATAAGAAGGTCAAGGCCAACAAAGGCGCGCCTGGAGTAGATGGTCAGGCGATCGAGGAGTTCGAACAGAAACTGGAAAGTAACTTGTATCGGCTCTGGAATCGCCTGTCCTCGGGAACGTATTTCCCGCCTCCGGTGAAAGCTGTCGAGATACCGAAATCCGGTGGACGCGGAGTCCGTGTCCTAGGCATTCCGAGTGTGTCAGATCGCATCGCCCAGACAGCGGCCGCCATGATTCTGGAGGAGCGGGTGGAACCCATATTCCATCCAGATTCTTATGGTTATCGCCCTGGACGATCGGCTCTGGACGCGATTGGGGTGTGCCGGGAACGTTGTTGGAAGTATGGCTGGGTGATTGATTTGGATGTCCAGGCCTTTTTCGACAACGTCGATCATGCCCTGCTTGTACGGGCTGTCGAGCGGCATCTGGACGCGGAAACCCGGTGGGTGTTGTTGTATGTCCAACGGTGGCTGGTTGCGCCGTTGCAGACAGCAGACGGCACGCTTCAGGCGCGGGATCGGGGAACCCCTCAGGGATCTGCGATTTCTCCCGTCTTGGCGAATCTGTTCATGCACTACGCGTTCGACACGTGGCTGTCGCGGGAACATCCGCGGGTCGCGTTCGAACGATACTGTGATGACGCGGTGGTTCATTGCGTCAGCCAGAACCACGCGCAGCGGGTTCTGGCTGACCTGCGGTTGCGGATGGAAGAGGTCGGGTTGCGCTTGCATCCTGACAAGACGCGGATCGTGCACTGCCAGGACGCGCGTCGCCCGGGTGCTCATCAGCACACGAGCTTCACGTTCCTGGGCTACACGTTCCGTCCGCGACTGGCAAAGAACCACGAGGGCACCCACTTCGTGGGGTTCATTCCAGCGGTCAGCCGAGACGCCCTGACCTCAATGGGCGGGGTCGTGCGTTCGTGGCACATCGGCCGACACAGTGACCTTTCCTTGAACGACCTCGCGGAAAAGATCAACCCGGTCGTTCGAGGTTGGATCAACTATTACGGGCGGTTCTACAAGTCCGCGTTGATCCCCTTCCTACAGCGCCTCAACGTACTTTTGGTGCGTTGGGCCTGCCGAAAATTCAAACGGTTTCGTCGACGTCCCAAATGGGCGCGGGAGTTCCTTGCGGGTGTAGCTCGCCGGGAACCATCCCTATTCGTACACTGGGCCTTCGGCGTTAAACCCTCCAGCTCGACAATGGGAGCCGTGTAAATCGAGAGGTTTACGCACGGTTCTACGAGAGCCTGGGGGTGTGATTCCCCCGGGCTACTCACCCGCTCGCTGAATCCTTCAATTCCATGTTGAAGATCGAACGTGTCTATCGTCACGTGTATCCGACACGGAAGAAGGCCCAGAAAGATATTGCCAATTACATCGAGGTGTTCTATAATCGTAAACGAATCCATTCAGGGATCGACTACAAGACTCCGCAAGAAGTCCGCAACGAATACCTGAATCGGCAGCTCGCAGCGTAACCGTCCGCAAATGGAGCGGTCCGGAAAGCTCCGGGCAGCCCACAATCCACCCACGGACACGACAGAAGCGCCTCATTTAGGTGGGAGGGCGTGGGGTCTGTCGGTGGTCGATGGTGGGATGGGCATGTCGAACAGTCCGACGGGTTCAGCGTGAAGGGAGCTGCCGGCGTGAGGACATCTGAGGTGCGCCTGGTTCGCCCCAAGCGCGCACCGGTCGGGGCGCCGTCGCTCGATGAATCGCAACGCCGGGTGGTCGAGTACCGGGGCGGTCCGCTGCTGGTCCTGGCCGGTCCGGGTACCGGGAAGACCACAACGCTGATCGAAGCCGTGGCGCACCGGGTCGAACACGACGGCTTGGATCCCGAGCAGGTACTCGTCCTGACCTTCAGCCGCCGCGCGGCCGCTGAGCTGCGTGAACGCATTGCCCGGCGGTTAGAACGCACGGTCCGTGAGCCGCTGGCCCGCACGTTCCACTCATATGCGTTCGGGCTGTTGCGCCGGGAGGCCGTACACAGCGGCGACGCCACCCCACGGCTGATCTCCGGTGCGGAGCAGGACCTCCTGGTCCGCGATCTGCTGCGTGGCGACGTGGAGGAGCTCGGCGCCGGGTACTGGCCGCGAAAGCTGCATCGAGCCCTGCTGACCAGAGGGTTCGCCAGAGAGCTCCGCGACTTGCTGATGCGCGCGGCAGAGCGCGGGCTGAGCCCGGACGACCTCGCTGAGATCGGCCGGCGGCATGGCCGGGAGGACTGGGTCGCGGCAGCCAGGTTCGCGCACCAGTATTCCGGGGTGACGGCGCTGCGCAATCCGCCCTCCTACGACCAAGCCGAACTCGTCCGCTCGGCCTCCGGCCTGCTACGCGAAGATCCGGAGCTGCTGGCTCGGGAACGGGCCGCACGCCGGCTCGTGGTGGTGGACGAGTACCAGGATTCTGATCCAGCCCAGGAAGAGCTGCTGTACCTGCTCACCGGCGGTGGCCGAGACCTGCTGGTAGTGGGCGACCCCGACCAGTCCATCTACGGGTTTCGCGGCGCCGAAGTCGATGGCCTGCGCCGCTTCCCGGACCGTTTTCCCTCCGCCGACGGCCGGCCGGCGCCGGTTTTCACCCTGAGCCATTCCCGACGCTGCGGTCCGGGCCTGCTGGAAGCGTCGCGACGGGTCGCCACCCGGCTCGGCGGTCAGTACAAACATCGGCAGCTACAGGCGGCCGACCCGTATGCCCCGGCGGATGTCTCCGTGCATGTGCTCAGCAGCCCGAGCCAGGAAGCGGCCTTCATAGCCGCGAGGCTGCGCGAGGCCCATCTGATGCACGGTGTTCCTTGGTCGTCCATGGCCGTCTTGGTACGTGCGTCGGCGTCCATACCCGTGTTGCGGCGGGCCCTGATCGGAGCGGGCGTGCCAGCCAGAGTCAGGCTCGAGGAGATCCCGCTGGTGGACCAGCCGGCGGTGCGGGCGCTGCTGTGCATGTCTGACGTCGCCATCGATGCTCGCAAGCTCGATCAGGAGCTGGCTTTCGACTTGGTCACCGGACCGTTCGGTGGTGCTGATCCACTGGTGCTGCGGCGGCTGCGTCAAGAGTTGCGGCACCACGAACTCGCAGCCGGCGGTGGCCGTGCCTCGGGAGAGCTGTTGGTGGAAGCGCTCGAGCAACCGGCGGTGCTCGTTCCGCTCGATGACGCTGCCGTCGCCCCGGCCGCGCAGATCGGCCGGCTGATCGCCGCCGGCCGCGAAGCCGCAGAAACGCCCGGCGCCACCGCTGAGGACGTCCTGTGGGCGGTGTGGTCGGCTTCGGGCCTTGGCCGCCGCTGGGCGCGTACGGCGCTGTCCGGTGGCCGCGCCGGGCAGGCCGCCGACCGTGACCTCGATTCCGTGCTGGCACTGTTCGACGCGGCTGCGCGGTATGTCGACCGGATGCCGGGCGCCGGGCCGGCCGGTTTTCTCGAACACATTCGGGGCCAGCAGATCCCGTCCGATTCGCTCACCGGCGGGCCGGGCCGAGGCGAGTCAGCTGACACCGTGACGGTGCTGACGGCGCATGCCGCCAAGGGGCTGGAGTGGGATGTCGTCGCAGTGCCGGGGGTACAGGAAGGAGTCTGGCCCGACCTTCGCGAACGCGGCAGCCTGCTGGGCACAGAAGAGCTGGTGGACATCGTCGCCCGCCGGGACGCCTCCGCTGTCACGAGAGCCAGCGCCAGGCTGGCCGAAGAGCGCCGGCTGTTCTACGTCGCCGTGACACGTGCCCGCCGGCGTCTGGTCGTCACTGCCGTGTCCAACGAAGACGAACAACCGTCCAGATTCCTCGACGATCTCGACCCGCTGTCTGCCGACGCTCCGCCTGAGCGGGTGGTGGAGCAGCCAGGACGAGGGCTCAATCTGTCGTCGCTGACTGCCGAGCTGCGCCGCACCGTGTGCGACCCCGCCGAGTCGTTGGCCCGCCGGCAGGCCGCGGCGGTGCATCTGAACCGGCTGGCGGCCGAGGGTGTACCGCAGGCGGATCCGGATCAGTGGTACGGGCTGCGCGAGCTGTCGGTGGCCGATCCGGTGGTCGAACCGGGCGAGCCGGTGCGGGTCTCGCCGTCGAAAGTTGAGGAGTTCAACCGATGTGAGCTTCGCTGGTTGCTCAAGTCGTGTGGCGCCACCGATTCCGACATGACCCGCGCCGGCGTTGGATCCCTGGTACACGACCTCGCCGAGAAAGCTGTGACCCACCAGTGGTCCGAGCAAGCCATGCTCGTCGAGCTCGACCGCGCCTGGCCGGGCATCGACGCCGGCGAGGGGTGGGTGGCCGCGCGGGAGTACCAGCGGGTGCGGGAGATGATTCAGCGGCTTGCGCGCTGGATGCAGGCGAATCCGCGCCGGCTGGTCGGTGTGGAGCTCGACTTCGACGTTCAGGTGGGGCGTGCCCGCTTGGTGGGCCGGGTGGACCGGCTCGATGCCGACGACGACGGCCGCCTCGTCGTCGTCGACTACAAGACTGGCAAGAGCGCGCCCACCGCTGCCGAGATGAACGAGCACGCCCAGCTCGCCGTCTACCAGGTGGCCGTGGAGGAAGGTGCTTTTGACGAAGCAGCCGGGGGCCGACGGCGCTCCGGTGGGGCCAGCCTGGTACAGCTGGGTAAGCCGTCCCGGGGCGAGGCCCGCGAACAGCGCCAGTCCCCGCTGGCCGATGCGGATGAATCGCGGTGGGCTCACAAGCTGCTGGAACAGACCGCCGACGGCATGGCGCAGCCGGTGTTTCATGCCCGGCGCGGCCAGTGGTGCGGGTTCTGTCCGGCCCGGCCGTCGTGCCCGGTCTTCCCCGAGGGTGAGCAGGTGACCTCGTGAAGATCACACCGGGTGAGCTGGCCCGGAGGCTCGACCAACCGGAGCCGACGCCGGAACAGACCGCCGCGATCGCTGCCCCGCTCGAACCAGGCGTGATCATCGCCGGAGCGGGATCGGGCAAGACCGAGACCATGGCGGCGCGAGTCGTGTGGCTCGTGGCCAACGGGCTGGTCCGGCCTGAGCAAGTGCTGGGACTCACCTTCACCCGCAAAGCGGCGCGAGAACTGGCGGCGCGGGTACGACGGCGGCTGCAGCAGCTGGCGGCGCGCGGCATCATCGACGCCGCCGACGGGCTCCTCGACGGCGAGCCAACGGTAGCCACCTACGACGCCTACGCAGGCCGGATCGTCGCGGAACATGCGTTGCGGCTGGGCCGCGAACCTGGGGCGCGGCTGATCACCGAGGCCGAGGCGTGGCAGTACTCCCAGCGAGTAGTGTCCACCTACGACGGCCCCATGGACGCCGTCGAGTACGCCCCCTCCACCGTGGTCGCCAAGGTACTTGCGCTGCATGGCGAGCTGGCCGGGCATCTTGTCGCTCCCGACCAGCTCGGTGCCTATGCCGCAGGCCTCCGGGCAGAGATCGAGGCCCGTCCGCGGGCCAAAGGGCAGCGAACCAAGGCCGATGTCTACGCCGACGTCGACAAGGCACTCAACGTGCAGGATGCCCGTGCCGCCATGATGCCGCTGGTCACGGCGTTCCGGGAACGTAAGCGTCTGGACGAGGTCGTCGATTTCGCCGACCAAGCAGAACTCGCGGCGGTGCTGGCAGACACCTTCCCCGAGGTAGGCGAGACCGAGAGCGCGGCGTACCGCGTGGTGTTACTCGACGAGTACCAGGACACCAGTCATACCCAGCTGGTTCTGCTGCGGGCGTTGTTCGGCGGGGGACACCCTGTCACAGCTGTGGGTGATCCCTGCCAGTCCATCTATGGCTGGCGCGGGGCCAGCGCGGGGACGCTCTCGTCGTTCCGGCGCCAGTTCCCGAACGCGCGCGACGAGCCGGCCCGGCTGGATTCGCTGACCACCAGTTTCCGCAATGGCGCGCAGATTCTCGAGGTGGCGAACCAGCTGTCGGAGCCGCTGCGCCAAGAAGGCATGGAGGTGCCCGAACTCTCGGCTTTCAGTGGGCTGCCTGCCAGTGATGTCGTCGTCGGCCTGCATCTCACCGTGGAAGACGAAGCCGCCGATGTCGCCCGTCGGGCGCGGGCTTTCTGGGATGCTTCACCGCCTGGCCGCTCGGTGGCGGTACTCGTACGTAACCGCAGCCAGATTCCTCGTCTCGAAACAGCCTTGCGGGCCGTCGATCTCCCGGTCGAGGTCGTGGGCGTGGGCGGTCTGCTCGCCACCCCGGAAGTCGGTGATGTCGTCGCCACCTTGCGGGTGATCTCCGATCCAGGCCGTGGCGATGCGCTCATGCGGCTGCTGACCGGTGCACGCTGGCGGATTGGGCCACGCGATCTCGACGCGCTGGCACGGTGGGCTCGCCGGCTCGACGGCCCGCGCAGCCGGCTCGAGGCGCCGGACACAGCGGCCCCGGACGAGATCGACCAGCTCAGCATCGTCGACGCGCTGGACGCGCTGCCTGGGCCGCAGTGGTTCTCCGAAGAGGGGTACCGGAGGCTGTCCGAGCTGGCCGACGAACTGCGTGGGCTCCGGCGTCGCGCTGGGCAGTCCCTGACCGAGCTGGTGCACGACGTCGAATGGGTACTCGGCCTCGATGTTGAGGTCGCCGCGCGCCGGGGCCCGGGTGGCCGGGTCAACCTGGACCGTTTTCTCGACGTCGCCTCGGAGTTCGAGGGCACCGCGCAGACCGCTACCCTTCCGGCATTTCTGGCCTATCTCGAGGCTGCCGAGACCGCCGAGCGCGGGTTGGCCCCGGGGGAAGTGGAAGTCTCTGGAGACCGGGTTCAGGTTCTCACCGTCCACGGTGCCAAAGGCCTCGAATGGGACGCCGTCTTCGTCACCGGGATGGTCGAGGGCATCTTCCCGGCGGGACGCGACAAGGACAAGGCCTGGCTCGGTGATCCCGGCGAGCTGCCCTATCCGCTGCGAGGCGACGCGACCGCCCTGCCGCGCCTGGACGTCGCCGGCGCCAAAGACCAGAAAGAGGTCAAGGAGGCGGTCGAGCACTTCATGGTCGAAGCCGCCGAGGCCGGCCGGCTGGAAGAACGCAGGCTTGCGTACGTGGCCGTGACTCGCGCGCGGTCCTTGCTAGTGTGTAGTGGGTACCGGTGGGACGACGCGGTACGGGCTCGTGAGGTGTCCCCGTTCCTGAACGAGATCCGTGCGGCCTGCGGCAAGGGTGCGGGCGAGATCGCCGTCTGGACCGATGAGCCGGGCGAGGACAACCCGCTGCTGGCTGGCGAGCAGCTGTGGCCGTGGCCGTACGATCCCCTGGGTGCGCGGCGGGCAGTGCTAGAAGAAGGCGCGGCGCTGGTGCGGGAGACGGCGCGCAGCGAGCTCGATCTCGAGACGGCCGCGGCGATGGCCGAGTGGGACGACGAAGTCACCCGGTTGCTGGGGGAACGTGAACGGCAGCGGCAGGACCGCCGGATCGAGATCGACTTGCCGGGCCACCTGTCGGTTTCCCAGCTGGTCAGACTTCGGGAGAACCCGGATGGCCTGGCCCGCGAACTGCGCCGGCCGGTGCCCCGCGCGCCCGCGCCATTGGCCCGGCGGGGAACCCTGTTTCATACCTGGCTCGAGACCCGCTGGGGCTCGCCGCGGCTGGTGGATATCGACGAGCTGCCCGGCTCCGCTGACGAAGGCGCGGCTCCTGATCGCGAGATCGCCGAACTCCAGGACGCATTCCTGGCCTCTGAGTGGGCGGAACGCACGCCAGCAGAGGTGGAGGCACCCTTCGAGTTGCTGGTCGGCGGCGTGCTGCTGCGTGGTCGGGTCGATGCCGTCTTCAATGTCGAAGGCGGTGGCGTCGAGGTCGTGGACTGGAAGACGGGCCGGCCGCCGAAAGATGCGGCCGACGAAGCCGTGAAGACCGTCCAGCTGGCTGCCTACCGGCTGGCTTTCGCCCGGCTTCGGGGCCTTCCCGTCGAGCAAGTGGGCGCCGCGTTCCATTACGTGCGGGAGAACTTCACGTTGCGCCCGGCTGATCTCCTCGGTGAAGGCGAGCTGGAAGCGCTGGTCACAGACGTGCCGTCGCCCACGGAGATGTCCTGAGTGCGAGACGACCGTTGATCTTTGCGACGATTACCGGAACACTGACCTATCGTGACGACTGAGCTGACGCCCCTGCGCCGGATAGCCGCGTATGCGGTCTGCTCCGATGAGCAAGATCGCATTCTGCTCGTGAGGGAGTCGGCGCGCTCCGGCACTCCAGGGGTGTGGACGTTACCCGGCGGCGGGGTCACACAGGGCGAACAGCCGCAGTCGGCGATGGCCCGGGAAGCCGCTTCGGAAACCGGCGTCGAACTCGAGGTGGACTCGATCATCGACGTCGTGGCCGACACCCGTGAACTGCGCCACCGCGGTGTCACACTGCATACCGACCGGATCATCTTCGGTACCCGCGCCACCAACGGCGCCGCCCTCCACATCCACTCGCCCATGGTGGACGAGGCCGCGTGGCTCACCGTGGAGGAGGCATCGGCGGTGCAGCTGCGCCCTTTTGTGGCGCAGGTGCTGAAGCTGCCGTTGTCCGCGGTTGACCTGCCGCCGGAGCAAATGCCTGAGCTTCCGGGTTTTCACATCGTCGAGTCGAACGGAAGACCAACGGTGCAGAGGTTCGCCGTCTACGGGCTGGTGCGTGACCCGTTCGGCCGGGTGCTGCTGACACAGGTGGCCGAGGGTTACCCCGGTGCCGGATCGTGGCATCTTCCCGGCGGCGGAACCGACTTCGGCGAGCAACCGGCCCATGGGCTGCTGCGTGAGCTCGAGGAGGAGACAGCTCAAGTGGGCCGGGTGCGCAGGTTGCTTGGCGTGGCCAGTCACCATGAGCCCGAGCAGCTCGGGCCGGAGGGTTTCCCCATCGACTGGCACGGCGTCCGGCCGTACTACGACGTCGTCGTTGACGAGCCGAAGCCGTTGCGGGTCGTAGAACAGGGCGGCTCCACGGTCGGCGCGCGCTGGTTCACTCCGGACGAGGCGTCGTGGCTGTCGCTGACCGCCGTGACCGCCGAGGCGTTCGACGCGGCTGACCTTTCGAGCGAGATCCCGCGCCGCTGACGAGTGGTTCCGAGGCGGTGCGGGCGGGCGGTCAACCCGTGACGGCGTCGAGCGTCAGCTCGGCCATCGCGGCGAAGCTGCGTTCACGTTCTTCCGCGGGCAGGTGTTCCCCAGTGACGAGGCTGTCGCTGACCGTACACACCGCGAGCGCGCGGGCGCCGAACTTCGCCGCCAGCGTGTACAACGCTGCCGCTTCCATTTCCGCCGCGATCACGCCGTACTCGGTGAGCTGGTCGCGCAGTTCCGGGCGATCCATGTAGAAGGCGTCGGTGCTGAATATCTGCCCCACATGGTGCCGGACCCCGGCCGACTCCGCGCGTTCGACGAAGGCCCGGGCAAGCGAGAAGTCCGCGACGGGCGCGAAGTCGAGGCCCTGGAACCGCAGGAGATTCGCCGACGAGTCGGTGCATGCGCTCAGGCCGATCACGAGATCCCGGATGCCGACCGACTCCACCATCGCCCCGCACGAGCCGACCCGGACCAGGGTGCGCGCGCCGTACTCGGCGAGCAGCTCATGTACATAGATCGACAGCGACGGCTGGCCCATGCCGGTGCCCTGGACGGAGATGCGCTGGCCCCGGTACGTGCCGGTGTAACCCAGCATGTTGCGGATCTTCGTGTAGCAGACGGGGTTCTCCAGATACGTGGTGGCGATCCACTCGGCGCGTAGTGGATCGCCTGGCAGTAGCACTGTCTCTGCGATCTGGCCCGGTTCGGCGGCGATATGGGTGCTCACGACAGATGACGTTACCGGGTCCCGGCCGGCCGCGGCGCGAGAGGCCCGCGATGCCACACGCCTCGACCGGCCGGGCCAGGGGTCAGGCCGCGACGGCGCGCCGGAGGTACTCGCCGGTGTGAGAGTCCGGTGCCTCGAGCAGTTGTGCAGCTGTGCCCTCGAACACGACTCGCCCGCCTCCGCTACCGCCGTCGGGCCCGAGATCGACGATCCAGTCGGCATGGGCGATCACATCGAGATCGTGTTCGATGACGATCACGGTGCTGCCGCGCTCGACCAGCCGGTCCAAGACTTCGAGCAACCGCTCGATGTCGGAGAGATGCAGACCTGTGGTGGGCTCGTCCAGGACGTAGACCGCACCCTCTCGGTGCAGCTCTGTCGCCAGCTTGATCCGCTGGCATTCACCTCCGGACAAGCTGGTCAGAGGCTGTCCGAGGCGAAGGTAGTCGAGACCGACGTCGACGACAGCCTGGAGGATGGGTTGTACCTTGCGTTGGCCGGCGAAGAACTTCAGGGCCTCGGCAACCGGCATCTCGAGGACGTCGCTGATGGTAGCTCCGTCGAGATGGTAGGCGAGGACCTCGTCGGTGAACCGGCGTCCATGACAGGAGTCGCACGTGGACGTGACCCCTTCCAGGAACGCGAGGTCGGTATAGATGACGCCCGCACCCTGACAGGTCTCGCAGGCTCCGGTCGAGTTGGCGCTGAACAACGACGGGCTGACCCCGTTGGCCCGGGCGAACGCCCGGCGGATCGGATCGAGCGCGCCGGTGTAGGTCGCGGTGTTCGACCGGCGATTGGCCGTCGGGGCGGATTGATCGACGACGACGGCGCCGGGATGTTGCACACAGAACACGCCGTGGATCAGGGACGACTTCCCGGAGCCGGCCACCCCGGTGACGGCGGTCAGCACGCCGGTGGGCAACTCGAGGCTGACGTTCTGGAGATTGTGTACCCGCGCGTTGGTGACCGGCAGCATCCCGGTGGGCTTGCGTGGATGCGGCTTGGGGGTGGGGCGGGCTTCGATGTGCCGGCCGGTGAGTGTCGGGGCGGCTTTGAGCTCGTCAACAGTACCGGTGAACACGACGTGCCCGCCGTCGGCGCCGGCTCCAGGGCCGATGTCGATGACATGATCCGCTGCCGCGATGACATCACGGTCGTGCTCGACCACAAGCACAGTGTTGCCGTTGTCGCGGAGCTTCATCAGCAGGTCTGTCAGTCGGTGCACGTCGCGTGCGTGCAGTCCGACGCTGGGCTCGTCGAAGACATACAGCATGTCGGTAAGAGTGCTGGCCAGATGGCGGACCAGCTTGATTCGTTGTGACTCGCCGCCGGAGAGGGTGCCGGTGGGCCGGTCCAGGCTCAGGTAGCCGAGACCGATGTCCACGAGATGCTGCACCCGGTGGGTGAGGGCGTCGACCACTGGCGCCACGTTCTCGATGTTCAGCCCGGCCAGCACCTTCACCAATTCGGCGGCTTCCATCGAGGACAGTTCCGCGATGCCGTAGCCGGATACCCGGCAGGCCAGAGCAGCTGGCTTCAAGCGCGCACCGTGGCATGCGGGGCAGGTGACCGACGTGGTGAACTCAGCCGCCATCCGGCGGGTCCGCTCGGCCATCTCGGCGGCGTCTCGCTGGATGTACAGGCGCCGGAACTTGGCGGCCGCGCCCTCGTAGGACGCATTCATCTGCTGGCCGTCGTCGCCGATCGGTACGGAGCCTTCGGTTGCTTCCAGGAGGGCGTGGCGCTCGTCGTCGGTGTATTCGCCGATCTGCTTGTCGGGGTCGAAGCGCCCGGAGCTGACGTAGATCTGCCAGACCCACGTGTCGACCTTGAACAGCGGTGCCAGCAGGCCGCCGTCGTTGAGAGACTTGGCCGGGTCGATGAACGTCTCCATGTCGATGTCGACGATCTCGCCGAGCCCTTCGCAGTCCGGACACATGCCTTCGGGCTTGTTGAAGGAGAACTCGTTGGAGTAGCCGACGTAAGGTTCGCCGGCGCGGGAGAAGAGCAGCCGCAGCAGCGGCGCGATGTCGGTGATCGTGCCGACCGTTGAGCGTGAGCCGCCGCCGAGCCGGTGCTGGTCGACGACGATCGCGGCGGAGAGATTCTCGATCATGTCGACGTCGGGATGCCCGTAGCTCGGCAGGAAGCCGCGGGCGAATGCGGTGAATGTCTCGTTGAGCTGCCGCTGCGCCTCCGCGGCGACGGTGTCGAAGACCAGTGACGACTTCCCTGATCCGGAGACGCCGGTGACCACGGTCAGCTGCCGTTTCGGTATGCCGACCGTGACGTCGGCCAAGTTGTGCTCGCGTGCGCCCGTGACGCGAATCCATTCGGTGGCGGTCTCTGCCTGGGTCATCCACACTCCCTCTCAATAATGCGTACGCCGTACTCTACAACGACTCGGTACGCCGTACGCAATGTTGCGCCAGCGGCTGCTGGTGAATAGGCCGCACTTGCGCTCCCTGCGTGACTGTAGTGACTCTTGGGCTACTAGACAAATTTGATTAGTGAGTTATTCCCACCCCCGGCGCGACTTCAATACCGTGAGGTGACCTAAAGGGCCTGCCACGGCCCATATCGCCAACTCACGGTATTGAAGTGGGGGCTCATCGAGGCTCGCCCGCGTTCGCGAGGTCCCTCAGGCGCGACATTGGTACGCCACTAGGCTCAGGACGTGCCCGACGAATACTCCTTGCGTAGCCCGCTCGCCCTCTCCCGATCCACTGCGGACCGGGCCGCGCATCTGCGACGCGACACCGAATGGCTCGGCAAGGCCTGGAGTGACCCGGCGACGCGTGTACTAGTGGTCGACGACGGGCGGGTGCGGGTTCGCGGCGACGCGCTCTGCTTCGTCGGCCCGGGGGACGCGCCGGACGGCGAGCGTTACTTGCTCGGCGTCGACGATGACACCGTTTACCTCGCCGTGCACGCGCCCGGCGCACTCGGGTCATCGGACGACGGCGGTTCGGGCACCACAAACCCGCCGGCCGCGGCAGCCACGCTGCGCGAGGCCGGAACGTCGCTGAATGACCGGGACGCGGGCCTTGCCGTACACGCCATCGCGCTGGCCAACTGGCATGCGACGCACACCCATTGCCCGAGATGCGGGCATCCGACGGTGGTCACCGAGGCCGGGCACGTGCGGCGCTGCCCGGCCGACGGCTCCGATCACTACCCACGGGTGGACCCAGCGGTGATCATGCTGGTGGTCGACGAGAACGACCGATGCCTGCTCGGCCGGCAGCGAGGCTGGCCGGACGGGCGCTACTCCACACTCGCCGGTTTCGTGGAGCCGGGTGAGACACCGGAGCGGGCGGTTGTGCGGGAGGTGGCCGAAGAGGTGGGCATCACGGTCAACAGCTGCCGGTATGCGGGGGCGCAGCCGTGGCCGTTCCCGTCCAGCTTGATGCTCGGGTACTACGCGACCGCAGCCGGCGACGCCCCCCGGCCTGACGGCGACGAGATCGAGGACGCCCGGTGGTTCAGCCGCGCCGACCTGGAAGCGGCTTGGTCCTCTGGCGAGATCAGGACACCGACGCCGGTCTCGATCGCGAGCCGGCTGGTCGAAGGATGGTTCGGCGACACGTTTCCGGCCAGAGCCTCCCGGTGATCGTGAGCTGATCCGTGTCGCTATGGCGGCGTAATCCTGCTCACGATCACGATGCGGGGTGCCGAGTTTTGCTCACGATCACCGAGTGGCGGCAAGCTCCGCCAGTTTCGCCCTGACCTCGTTCGGGTGCGGGTTGGTCAGCGCGCTGCCATCCGCGAATACCAGGGTCGGCACGGTCGCGTTGCCCTTGTTGAGGCTCATGACCAGTTCAGCGGATCTCGGGTCGGCCTCGATATCCACCTCGTCGAAGGTGAGGCCATCCCTGTTCAGGATGCCCTTCAAACGATGGCAGTAGCCGCACCACGGGGTGCTGTACATGGTGAACTGCGACATTCGGTTCTCTCCTGGTCAACGACGATCCGGCCGTGCTCACTTCGCACAACAAGACACGACCACCGTGTGTTCCGGGCTGTCGGGCCGAGGTGCCAGGATGGGGTGCATGGCTGTTCCCGACGTGCTCTCTGCCCTGGACCCCGAGCAGCTCGAGGTAGCAGCCGCGCTGACCGGCCCGGTGTGTGTCATCGCAGGTGCGGGCACCGGTAAGACGCGTGCCATCACCCACCGCATCGCGCACGGCGTGCTGACCGGCACGTTCGATCCGCGGCGCGTGCTGGCTGTCACGTTCACCACGCGGGCGGCGGGAGAGATGCGTGGGCGGTTGCGCTCACTGAACGTCGAGGGTGTGCAGGCGCGCACCTTCCACTCGGCGGCGCTACGGCAAGCTCGTTACTTCTGGCCGCAGATCACCGGATCGGAGCTGCCGGAGATCACCCGGAGCAAACTGTCGATCGTCGGGGCGGCAGCCACCCGTTGCCGGGTTGCCACCGACCGGGCTGTTCTCCGTGACCTGGCCTCAGAGATCGAATGGGCGAAGGTCAGCAACGTTCTGGCTGAGCAGTACGCGGCCGCGGCCACGTCGGCGCACCGCGAAGTCGGCGGCGTCGATGCCGAAACCGTCGCGCGGGTCTACGCGGCGTACGAAGACCTCAAGTCCGACCGCGGGCAGATGGACATGGAAGACATTCTGCTGGCTGCCGTTGGTCTGCTCGATGCCAATCCAGGCGTGGCCGAGGCGGTCCGGGCTCAATACCACCACTTTGTGGTCGACGAGTATCAAGACGTGTCGCCGCTGCAGCAACGGCTGCTCGACCTATGGCTCGGAGAACGAAACGACATCTGCGTCGTGGGCGATGCGGCGCAGACCATCTACTCGTTCGCCGGCGCCCGGCCTGATTACCTGCTGGACTTTCCCAAGCGGTACCCCACCGCGGCCACTATCAGGCTGTTCCGGGATTACCGTTCCACGCCGCAGGTGGTGAACGTCGCCAACGCGGTCCTGAAGCAGGCTGCGGACGGTGCGCCGGGCATGGTGCTCGAAGCGCAGCGCCCACCTGGCCCGGAGGCTGTCTTTCTCGAGCATGCCGACGAGGTAGCCGAAGCCGAATGGGTGGCAGCTGAAGCGGCACGGCTCGTCGCAACCGGGGTTCCGGCGCGGGAGATCGCGGTGCTTTTCCGGGTCAACGCCCAATCCGAGAACTACGAGCAGGCGCTCTCCGATGCCGGCATCGCCTACGTGGTGCGGGGGGCTGAGCGTTTCTTCGACCGGCCGGAGGTCCGCCAGGCGGCGATGCTTCTGCGGGGGGCTGTCCGTGGCGGTGATGCACCTGATGGCGCTCCTGACGCGGCGGCAGCTACCGCGGCGGTGCTGTCGGCGGCCGGATGGTCGGCCAAGCCGCCCGCCGGAGGCGGTGCCACCCGCGAACGCTGGGAGTCGCTGGCCGCGGTGGTGGCATTGGCCGAAGACGTGGTGGCGCAGCGGCCGGACGCCCAGCTGGCTGACGTCGTCGCCGAGCTCGAGGCCCGGGCCACGGCGCAACACGCGCCCATGGCTGACGGCGTCACGCTGGCGTCATTGCATGCCGCCAAAGGGCTCGAGTGGGATGCGGTCTTCGTCGTAGGGGTCCACGAAGGCACCTTACCGCTGAACTATGCCGAGACTCCGGCTCAGATCGAAGAAGAGCGGCGACTGCTCTATGTCGGTGTGACGCGCGCCCGGGAGCATCTGTCGGTCTCGTGGTCGTTGTCCCGGCAGCCCGGCGGGCGGGGTTCGCGGCGGCCGAGCAGGTTCCTCGACGGCATCCGGCCCGGGAACGGCAACCGGACACCAGTGTCGGCGCCATCGGTCAAGGGCCGGAACCGGAAGGCTCCCGCCAGATGCAGAAGCTGTGGGACGGCGCTGGTCGACGCGGCGTCGCGCAAGCTCGGCCGGTGTGGCGACTGCCCGTCGACCATGGACGAGGCCTTGTTCGAGCGGCTGAGGGAATGGCGGCTGGAGCGAGCTCAGCAGCAGAAGGTGCCGGCCTACGTGGTGTTCACCGACGCCACCTTGACGGTGATCGCCGAGACGAAGCCCACAGACGAAGCCGGCCTGATGGCCCTTCCGGGCGTGGGGCGGACCAAGCTGGAGCGATACGGCGCTGATGTGCTGGAGTTGTGCCGTGCGGCCGGTGTGCGATAGTCACGGCCGTCGTCCGCCGTGGCGTGCGGCTGAGACAGGTTGCCCGGCGAACAGCGTGTTGACCAGTTCGTCGAGCCCGTTGAACCGCCAGTCGAATGTGTCGGAGCCGGCGGGTGGATCCCCGCCTGGTCGCTGGACATATGCGGTCCGCATGCCCGCCTCCTGGGCTCCGCGAAGGTCCCAGGCGTGGGCGGCCACCATCAGCATGTTTTCTGCCCGGCATCCGGCGGTGTCGACCGCGAGTTGGTAGACCTCCGGTGCCGGCTTGTAGGCCAGGACAGTCTCGGCAGACAACGCCTGGTGCCAGCGCAGGCCGGCGCGGGCGTTGAGTCGTAGCAGAGCCGTGCGGCTGGCGTTGGAGAGCCCGATCACGAGGAACCGCTGCGTGAGGCGGTCGAGCCCCGCGACAGAGTCGTCCCAGGGAGGCAACCGCTGACCAGCGGTAGCCAGCCGGTTGATGGCCCCTGGATCGGTGAGGCCGGCATGTTCGGCTACGCGTCGCGCGGCCTCTGCGTCGATGAAATCAGTGTTCACGTAGGCCCGCTGCCCGCGGGCGATGCGTTGCTGCTCGAGTTCGACATGTCGCTGCCACAAGAAGAGCAACTCTTCGACAGTTGCGGCGTCGCACCCGGGCAAGGCCTCGCGAATCCCCGCTCGAAGCCCGCTGGACTGGTCGAGCAGTGTCCCGAGGATGTCGAAGACGACGACCTCGATGTCGTTGATGTTGGCCATCCGTTCACCTGTTTCCAAAAGGCGTCACCAGTTTAACTGGTGACGATTTTGTCAGCACTTGAGTCACCGGTCAAGATGGTGACGTGGACTTCACTTTTGTGAGTGGCAACCCAGCCCTCGATCTGGCCGGCACCGTCGGGTCTCGTCGGGATGGCCCCGTGGACCTTCTGGCCGTGCCCTCCGACCTCGAGCGGTGGGTGGCCGAATGTCCGGGGCTCCCCGGCAGCGTTGCGGTAGACGCCGCGGCCTTCGAGGGTGCGCTGTCGTTGCGGGAAGCGATCTACCAACTCGCTCTCGACCGCATGAACGGTCGGCGCCTCGATTCCGGCAGCCTCGACATCGTCAATCAAGCCGCGGCCCGGCCGCCGCTCGTGGTCGCCCTCGGTGATGCCGGGATTCGTGTGTCGGGTGACCTCGCCGCGGTACTTTCCCACCTGGCGAGAAGTGGTATCGCGATGCTCGGCGACCCCCAGGCATGCCTCAAGGAATGTGGCCGGGCGGGCTGCACCCGGGTCTATCTGGACCGCTCGCGCGGCGCGCGGAGAACGTGGTGCGGAATGGACGAGTGCGGCAACCGCGTCAAGGCGGCGGCGTACCGGGCCCGAATGCGAGCCGCCACCAATACGCGCTGATCATCGCAGTGATCAACTGGGGCCGAAGAGGTGATCGTGGAGGGTGCCGCCGGAGGCTCCTGAGAAATCTCTGAAAGTAGCGAAAAAATATGTTGCCCCTTACCCCGAGGCAGGGTTACTGTAGCCAAGCACGTTCCGCTCGACGGTGCGTGCGCATGATTCGAGAACGTCCGAATACGAGCCAGAGAGGAGGGCAGCTGAACATGATGATCACCAAGACTCATGACACGGGCCGCGTCGCTATGACCGGAACCGCGTGTGCCGCTGCCCTTGATGGCCGCTTTGCGCTGTTCGGAGCCCGTTCCGTGTCTCCCGTTTACGCACCGACGACGGGTGCAGTGCGTCCAAAGGCCACCAATGCTGACGTCCTGATCGTGACGCGTCTCGTTGACGGCAACAAGGGTGACGTGCGTGTCCGCAGCTTGGGACCGCCGATTTGATCTTGTGAATCGGCGCCTCCAAGGCCGCGGACCCCGTACCCGGGATCCGCGGCCTTTTTCTATGCCCACCACCGATCAAGCAGGAAGGGAGGTGACCGAACACATGATGCTGGCGAGCGTTCTCGACGACGCACTCGTGACCGATGAGGTGATCCCTTGTCGTACTGATCCCGAGCTGTGGTTCGCCGATTCGCCGGCCGATGTCGAACGTGCCAAGGACCTGTGCCGGGACTGCCCAGTCCGGATGCAGTGCCTGTCGAGTGCGATTGATCGACGTGAGCCTTGGGGAGTCTGGGGCGGCGAGCTCTTCGACTCCGGTGTTGTCGTGCCCCGCAAGCGTCCCCGTGGACGGCCCCGAAAGACCCAGCTGGCGGCGTAACTCACGCAGCCGCGGCCAACCCGTGAGCAGGAGGAGAAGTGCAGCCGAACCCGCAGATAGCCATCCGGCCCCAGACAGATCTGATCTTCAGGAGTAACAACATGAGTTTGATGAACGAAGACCTCGCGCGGGCGCATAGTCGTCAGCTGCGAGAAGACGCAGAAGCCCACCGCATGGCGAACCGGCTCATCGTGGCGCGCCGGATGGAACGCCGCGCGGCGCGGGCGGCCCAGCGGGCGCGCCGCCTGGCTGCGGCCGCCGTAGCGGCGTCGTCGCGAGTGTGATGGCGCCGGCTGCTCACCGGGCGGGCTTTGCTCGCGGGGCTTGTGCCACGTACACAGCGACGGTTGTGGCGGGATTCACCGCCACAACCGTCGCTGTGCGCGTCGCCGGCCGGCGGCAGCCGACGTCAAGGACCGTCGAATCCGGGGACCCAGCGTTTGAACTCGGCCCGGTACGGGCCTTCGGCGTCCAGCTGTGAGAGGACCCCTATGCCGCCGATCCACACCCGGTGTACCAGCAAGTAGGCCGGGGGAACGTTGAGCTTCAGCCCGATCGAGTAGCCGGGCCGGCGCGGATCGTTGATCCGGTTGAACTGCTCACGCATCCATTCCCGGTTGAAGTGGAACCTCTCGGTGGCCGCGGGCTCGAGAAACGGCGCGAGATACTCGTAGAGGCCCTCGGGATCGACCGTGATGTGTGGCCGGATGAACCCCTCCTCGCGAAGCCCTTCCAGCATCTCCTCCTTGTCCCCCACCAGAGCTTTGCTGATCAGCCGCCCGATTGATGGCGGCAAACCCTCGGGCAGCCGGGCCACCGCTCCGTAGTCGAGCACTCCGAGGCGACCGTCCGGAGTGACCCGGTAGTTGCCTGGGTGTGGATCGGCGTGCAGCAATCCCGCCCTTTCCGGGCCGGAGAAGAGGAAACGAACGTACAGCAGGCCCACGCGGTCGCGTTCTTCCTTGCTTCCGTGCGCGATGACCTCGGACAACGGTGT
This sequence comes from Phytoactinopolyspora mesophila, assembly GCF_010122465.1. Lineage (NCBI taxonomy): Bacteria > Bacillati > Actinomycetota > Actinomycetes > Jiangellales > Jiangellaceae > Phytoactinopolyspora > Phytoactinopolyspora mesophila. The sequence continues at coordinate 19,813 of NZ_WLZY01000017.1, forward strand.
GCCGTCCAGCCACTCGGAGACCAGGACGTGTTTGGCGCCGTGCACCAGGGCTGGCACGGCGAACTCTGGATCGCCTTCGTAGGCGATGGCGAAGCCGTCCTGGGCGTCGGCTTCCAGACGATAGTCGAGTTCTTCGAGCATGCGATCGTGCAGCTCGTCGAGCATCGCCCCGGCATCGATCCCGGGCACCATCGACCCGAGTGCCTTTCCGAGCCGCGACACCTGGTTCAGATCGGAGCGCAGAGCTGCGTCTGCACCCGGATACTGGATCTTGACGGCGACATCGCGACCGTCGTGCCACACGGCCCGGTGCACTTGACCGATGGAGGCCGCTGCGGCTGGTTCGTCGTCGAACGACACGAACGAGCTGTGCCACTGCTGCCCGAGGTTCTCGGCCAGGACCCGGTGCACCGTGCGGCTGGGCATCGGCGGAGCCGACTCCTGGAGCTTGGTGAGGGTCTCGCGGTACGGCTCGGTCACCTCTTCCGGCAGGGCGGCTTCGAGCACCGAAAGGGTCTGGCCGAACTTCATGGCGCCGCCCTTGAGTTCGCCCAGCACCTTGAACACCTGCTCGGCGGTACGTCGCTGAACGTCGGCAGTGACGCTTTCCGCGGATTGTCCGCTCAGCCGCCGGCCGAAGCCGACGGTGGCGCGCCCGGCGGCGCTGAGCGGCAGGCTGGCTAGTTTCGCGGCACGGCTGACGGCTTTGCGTGGCAGATCACTCACATCATCATTGTGACGCCTCGGCCCCACGACACTCACAATCCGGGTGGGGGCGCCAGCTCCGGCGCCTGGGCAGGCCGTACGGGAGCTCGAGGTCGACGGTGCCGTTGACCGAGGCGACGTCGTAGCCATCCAGGTATCCGAGGACGTGCCCCGCGGCCATACTGGCGACGGCCGTCGCGAGGCTCGCATCACACGGTGGCGTGGTGGTCGGCTTACGAGCCACCTGGTCCACGACGGCCGGCCAGTCCCGGTCACGGTCGGTACGGTGCAGGTCGAGGCAGTGCAGACAGGTGCTGGAACCAGGAACCACCAACGGCCCGACGACGCCTGTGGTCTCGACTACGCGGACTAGCAAGTGCGGCACCCCGCCGTGTCGCAGACCCGCTGCGACGTGCGGGGTGCCGGCGTCGTCATCCGGTGCGAGCACGACGAAATCCAGGTCGGCGTCGGCCAGATCCGTTCGCGTCGGGAGTATTTCCCCGAGCGAGCGGTCTCGTGCCAGTCCGACCGCTTCGGCCGGGTGGCCGCCGGGGGAGACGTCAGCGGGCGTCACCAAGGTGTGATCGTCGACGCCGACGTCACCGATGCCGCCGGCGGCCAGGAGGCGGGCGATGGTGGCGCCGACGCGGCCGGCACCGACGACGTCCACCCGGCGCTGGTTGCGCCGTTCGAAGGCGGCACCTCCGCCGTCGGCGCACCGCTCGACCAGCCCCAGGCTTGCTCGGTCGGGCAGGAACTGTGGATCGGACCCGAAGCCGCGTAGCTGGTCCTGGTCGACGGCGGCACCGGCGGAGAACAGCATGTCGACCAGGCGGTCGGCCACGCCCGGCTCGGCTCCGGCTTTCGTGGCGATCTCCCGCAGCGTGGCCATCGTGTTGTGCCCGTCGAGCGCCCGCAGTACGGCTGTCTCGATGGGGCCCAGCCCGCCGACTACGAGCGCCCGGCCGGGTGTGATGCCTACCTGCAGGGTGGTGGCGTCACGCCACATACACTTCAGCGCTGGATTCAACCGTGGACGCACTCCGCCTGAACCTCCCGATGACCGGCGCGGCGACGGCACCTGCCACGTGGTCGAGATCAGTGGCCGCGATCGGAACACGCGACCCTATGACGAACAGATCTTGCCTTGCGCGGCTGTTCGCTCCGCTGGGTGGTCCCTGCGCTGCGGACGCGAGCGGCGGGGCCTCAGCGCCGCCAGCACGCGCGCGCATCTTCCCCGACATGCGCGCGGGTACAGTCGTTTTCCGAGACCCCGCCGGGACCATTACGGGCTTCGGCCAGCACGCCAAATCCGGGGCTGGTGAGATTGTTGCCGAGCGGTGCGTGATTCCCCGTGTGATGCCGTGTTCTGTTCGCTTCCGTCCGTAGGTTCTGTTGCGAACGTACGGCTGCTGGCGGGTGTCCGCAAGCTGTATGGGAAATGAACGTCCACGGGTTGTGGATAAACCTGTGGAGGACGTGTGCAACGGAGTGGATAAGGCTGTGTACGGCCGGTGGGCAGCCTGTTGACGCGCCCGCCGACGACGTCAACAAGCCTCTGTGAGCTGCTGAAATGCTGTCCACCGCCTGTGGACAAAGAAACTTGGGACAATAATGGATTCTTATGCCACCACTATCGGCTGACAGCCCGAGGTGCCGGGATCCGTACGAGTTATCCACATCGCGTCCCCACATCCGGTGGCCTGAGGGCCGTCGGGTCCCTGACACGACACGTTTGTGCGGTTACCGTGTGAACATGCCCGGCGTCATCTTCTGGCGGAAGCTCTCAGTGGCCCGGCGTCCCACGTGTCAGGGCGCGGAACACTAGGAGCCTGGACTCGATTGTGGTCAACCACGACGCCGAGGTCGAGATCCGCCGCTCAACGCGGCGGCGCCGGACGGTGACAGCTTACCGGGAAGGCGGGCGGATCGTGGTGTGCCTTCCGGCCCGATTCAGCTCAGCCGAGGAGCGCCGCTGGGTGGCCACCATGGTGGAACGGCTGGAAGCCCAGGAACGGCGCCGCCAGCCCAGCGACGAACAATTGCTTCGGCGGGCGCGGGAGCTTTCCCGTCGATATCTCGACGGCCGTGCCCGGCCGTCGAGTGCCCGCTGGAGTGCGGCCCAGCAGAGCCGATGGGGCTCCTGCACCCCCGCGGACGGCTCGATCCGGCTGTCTGAGCGGCTCCAGGGGACGCCTTCGTGGGTGATCGACTACGTCATCGTCCACGAACTCGCGCATCTGCTGATCGGCAACCACGGCGACGAGTTCTGGGAGCTCGTCGGCCGCTATCCGCGATCGGAACGGGCCCGGGGTTTTCTCGACGGACTCGATCACGCGTTGAACATGGGGATCACCGATGCCGTCAACGGTGAGGAGACCTGACGCGGGTGCTTACTTAGCGGAGTCTTCTCCGGGCTCGTCCTCGGAATCGGCTGGTGCGTCGTCCGTGGTCTCAGCTTTGCCCGTATCCGCCGACGACTGACCGGCCTCCTGCTCGGCATTGATGACCTCGTCGAGGCTTGAGACATCCATCAGCTGATCGCGATCGAAGAAAGCTGCTGGGTCGGTGAGGTCGTCGGAGGACGGCATCAGGTCCGGATGCGCCCAGACACCGTCGCGGCCGGAGATGTCGTGCTTCTCGCGGGCAGCCGCCCAGAACGCCGCCGCCTCCCGCAGCCGGCGCGGGCGCAGCTGAAGCCCGACGAGCGTCGCGAACGTCTGCTCGGCCGGGCCACCGGCCGCGCGCTGGCGGCGCACTGTCTCCCGCAGGGCTCCGGCCGACGGCAGGCGGTTGGCTGTGGCCTGGGTGACGACGTCGTCCACCCAGCCTTCGACCAGTGCGAGCGCTAGCTCGAGACGTTCGAGGGCGGCCTTCTGCGCTGGTGTGGTGGGGAGGTCGAACAGGCCGCCTTCCATCGCCTCCTGCAGAGCCTGAGGGTTGGCGGGGTCGATGTCGCGCAGCTTGGATTCAATGGCGTCGGTGTCCACACTGACGTGACGGGAGTATTCCTCGATCAGCGAGATGATGTGCGAACGCAGCCATGGGGCGTGGGCGTACAGGCGCACGTAGGCGGCCTCACGCAACGCGAGATAGAGAGTGACGTCGCGAGCCTCCACCCCGAGGCCGTCGCCGAACAGGCGCACGTTGGCGGGCAGCAGCGCCGGATGACCTTCGGCCAGTGGTACTCCGATGTCGGAGGCGCCACACACCTCGCCGGCCAGCGTGCCGATGCTCTGACCGACCTGCGCGCCCCACATGGAGACACCCACTTGCTGCAGCATGCCGACCAGCGGGCCCGCCGCCTGGGCCATCTCCGGCGGCAATGACTTGCTCATTGCCTCGGCGACCCGCGCTGCCACGGGTTCGACGAGCCCTCGCCACGACGCCTGGGTGCCTTCGACCCACTCAGCGCGGCTCCACGCGCGGGGCGCGCCGCCGGTGGCTGGGAAGGATGTGGCGTCGTCGAGCCAGGTGTCAGCGAGCCGGAAGGCTTCCTCGACCTCGCGCCGTTCGGATGCGCTGACCGAGCGGTCGCCGCCGGCGGCAACAACGTCGCGGGCGGCTGAGTTGGCGAGATCCCAGTTCACCGGGCCGCCGGACCAGGACAGCATCTTGCCGATCTGCTGCAGCATCTGGCCGAGATCTGGGCCGCCCTGCGGGCCGCCCGAGCCCATCATGCCGAACAGTGCGCTCAGGGGGTCGTTTGGCCCGGATGCGCCGCCGGCGCCCTTCTCGGGCTTGTTCTCGTCGTCTTCGTCGTCGGGACGGAAACCGAAGGGGACGTCATTCATAGTTGGCTCTCAGGCAGGATGGGAAGCGGATGGAACGCCTCATACGCTCCACCGTATCTGCAGGAGGAGAAAACGTGGGCATAGAGCCGCACCCGGTTCGCGCTCGGCGCAACAACGGCACCCGTGGCCCGGTGGTCGCCGTCACCGGTGCCGCGTCGGTCCTCGGCCGTCGAGTCGCACAAGGGCTAGCTGCGCGGGCCGACGTGCACCGGGTCATCGCCGTAGACCGGGAACGGGGCGACGTCACCGGCGTGACCTGGCGTGTTATCGATCTGGCCGACCCAGCCGTCGTGACGAGACTCACAGGCGCCGACGTCGTTGTGCATGCCGCCCTCGACCTCAACATCACCGGCGACGTGCCAGCCCGGTCACATCGCAATGTCCGCGGCACTCAGACCGTGCTCACCGCGTCGGCCGCCGCTGGTGTCCGGCACGTGGTCGTGGTGTCGAGTGCCATGGCGTACGGCGCTGTCGAAGACAACCCGGTTCCGCTCGACGAAGACGCGCCGTTGCGGGCGCCGGCCGACGGCGGACTGATCAGCGATCTGCTCGAGATCGAAGCTTTGTGTGCGCGTTCGCGGCGGGCTCATCCGGGCATGCCGGTCACGGTGGTGCGTCCGGCCACGTTGGTGGGGCCAGGCATCGACACCGTGCTGACCCGGCATTTCGAGGCGCCGCGGCTGTTGGTGCTCAAAGGCAGCGTGCCCACCTGGCAGTTCTGTCACATCGACGATCTCGCGTCCGCGCTCGAATTCATCGCCCTCAGACAGGTCGACGGACCCGTGGCCGTGGCCAGCCCTGGTTATCTGGATCAGGAGGAGGTCGAAGCTCTGAGCGGACTGGGGCGGGTGGAGTTGTCGTCGTCGTTCGCCACCGGCACGGCCGGACGATTGCATCGGCTCGGCGTCATCCAGGCGCCGGTCAGCGAGTTGCAGTTCGTCACTCATCCGTGGGCCGTCGCCCCGAACCGGCTGACAGCCGCCGGCTGGCAACCGGAATTCACCAACGAACTGGCGCTACAAGCGCTGATGGAGCTGGTGACCGGACGCCACGCACTGGCGTCGAGGCGGATCGGCCGGCGAGGCGCTACCGCCACCATCGGGGCCGCCGGGGCTACCGTGGCCATACTCGGTACCGCTGTGGTCGTGCGCAAGGCACGAAAGAGAAAACGGGGTTAGATCGTGGATGTCATCAGGCTGCTCGGGGTGCGTGAGGTGCCCCTTTCGGTGGACGAGGTCATCGCTGCCGTGGCTGACCGCGGCGCGGGGGGCACGTGTGTGTTCATCGGCACGGTTCGCGACGTAGACCAGGATCGAACGGTGGAAAACCTCGGCTACGAGGCTCATCCGTCTGTTGAGCAAGAGCTGCGGCGCGTCGCCGAAGCGGTGGCGGCTGAGGTGCCGGTGCAGGCGCTGGCCGCGGTGCACCGGGTGGGCGCTCTGGGCATCGGCGATCTGGCCGTCGTGGTCGCGGCGTCGGCCGCCCACCGTGACCAGGCTTTCACCGCCTGCCGGAAACTGATCGACGACCTCAAGAGGGAGGTGCCGATCTGGAAACACCAGATGTTCGGTGACGGCACCTCGGAGTGGGTGGGCTCACCGTAGCCGGTGACTCACGCCGTACGCTGGGTCGAGTGACCCGTCGCTCTGTCACCCTCTCCGTCGCCGGCGCGCTCGTCGTCGCGCTTGTCGCGCTCGCGTCCTTGTTGCCAGTGCCGTATGTCGTCTACTCGCCCGGGCCCATGGAGGACACCCTCGGCGAGTGGAACGACGCTCCGGTGGTCCAGATCCAGGAGGGCGTCGAGACGTTCGAGACCGACGGCACGCTCGACCTGACCACGGTGGGCGTGACGTCGGCCGACACCGAACTCGACCTGATCACGGTGCTGCGTGCCTGGCTCGATGGTGATCGCGCCGTGGTTCCGCGTAGCACTGTCTATCGCGATGACGAGACCGCCGAAGAGTCGCGTGAGCAAAGCGCGCGCCAGCTGGCCCGTTCCCAAGAGAGTGCGAAGGTCGCCGCATTGCGCGAGCTGGGTTACGACGTTCCGGAGCGGATCGTCGTCGTCACCGTCTTCGAAGATTCACCCGCCGACGGTGTTCTGGAACCCGGCGACGTCATCGTCTCGGTAGACGGCGAGGACGTGGCCGAGCCGGCAGAGGTGGCCGAGATCGTCCAGGACCGCGAGCCGGGTGAGACGGTGGAATTCGTGCTCCGCCGCGGTGATGACGAGATCACCGTCACGGCAGGCACAGAGCCGGCCGAGGACGACGGCCGGCCGCTCGTCGGATTTGCGCCGGACTGGGGTTATGAGTACCCGGTGGAGATCTCGATCGGGATCGACGAACGGATCGGCGGTCCGAGCGCCGGCATGATCTTCGCGCTGGCGATCTACGACACCATGACCGAGGAGCCACTGGTCGCCGGCACACACATCGCCGGATCCGGAGAGATCACCGGAAACGGCGAGGTGGGACCCATCGGGGGAATCCAGCAGAAGATCGCCGCGGCCGGGCAGGCAGGAGTCGAACTCTTTCTCGCTCCGGTGGCGAATTGCGACGAAGCCGGCGAGGCCAACGGCGGCGACATGCAGGTGACACCGGTGGAGACGCTGAGCGACGCCATAGAGACGATCGAGACGTTCAACAACGGCGACGGCGCCTCCCTGCCGACTTGCTGAGCCGAGCAGGTCAGGGCCCTAGGTCAGGGTCTCGGCCAGCGCGTCGCCAATCTCGGGGGACAGCTCGGCATCCCGGATCAGCTCGTCGTCGTCCTCGTGCCCCCGGACTCGCATCACCGACATGCGTGAGCCGTCCCGCAGTACGCCCACCACCACGCGCACATCGGTGCGCTTCGGGTGTGTCTGCGCCCAGCGCACAGCGGCGTCGTCGTCTTCGGGCACGTGCTCCTCGGCGCCTGGCGGGAGCACGATGCGCTCCAGCGCGATGGCACATCCGCTTACGGTGTCGGGCCAGCTGATGGATGGCAGGAGTTCCTCGAGCGAGCCACCTGAGACGTCCTGTTCGATCGGTGTCAAAGCGCCTTCGGCGATGGTTTCGTGTTTCAGCCCCAGCCGATTGGCGAGTCCGGGCTCGCGCTCCACCAGTTCTTCAGTGGGGGCGAGCGCATAGAGGCGCGGATGCTGGTCCCAACCACCTTCCCGGACATGTTGCTCGATGTCGGTCACCGCCTGCACGAGGGCAGAGGTTGGCTGGTTGGCGTCCGATGGCTCGATGTGATTGGTGCTCATAGTTGCATGCTCCCATGTCACTGTGATGACGTGATGACATCACGATCCGGTTTGGATGTGCGTACCGGTTCGAAAACCGGTGCGACCGTAAGATAGTTTTCGGGGCGTGAGCCAGAACTTCCCCCGGCCAGCCGGTCCTGCGCGAGGTCCGGCCCCATCGCGCCGTCCACGCGCCCTCGTTCCTACTCTTCTAGTCCTTGCGGTTCTCACCGTTGCCTATTTGCTGACGGTGAACTTCTGGACCGAACGGTTGTGGTTCGAGTCAATTGACTTCACCCATGTCTTCACGACCCAACTGGTGACCCGGATCGGTCTGTTCACCGTCTTCGGTCTGGTCATGGCGATCGCCGTCATTGTCAACGGCTTGATCGCCTACCGGTTGCGTCCTAGCTATCGGCCGATGAGCGTCGAGCAGCAGAGCCTCGACCGTTACCGGGAGGCCATCGACCCCATCCGGCTGTGGGTGCTCGGCGCCGCCGGCGTTTTGGTCGCGATCATCGCTGGTGCCAGCGCGGCGGGTCAGTGGCAGACGTTCCAGCTGTGGATGAACGGCGGGGCGTTCGGCCGGACCGATCACCAATTCAACATCGACATCGGGTTCTTCGCGTTCACCTACCCGTGGTGGAGGTTCGTCCTCAGCTTCGGTTTCGGTGTCGTGGTCCTGGGTCTGATCGTCGCTGCCGTCACGCACTACATCTACGGCGGCATCCGGCTGCAGACAGCCGGCGAGAAGGTCAGCCCGGCAGCGCAAGCTCACCTGTCGGTGCTCATCGGCTTGTTCATCCTGCTCAAGGCGGTCGCCTACTGGATGGACCGGTACGCGCTGGTGATCGACGACAATCCGCTGTTCACGGGTGGAAACTATGCCGGTGTGAACGCGCTCTTGCCGGCCAAGATGATCTTGATTTTCGTCGCGCTCATCTGTGCCGTTCTGTTCTTCGTCAACGTGTGGCAGCGCAGCTGGACCCTTCCCGGTATCGGGGCCGGGCTCCTGGTGCTCTCGGCAGTGCTGCTGGGCGGGCTCTGGCCGTTCATCGTGCAGCAGTTCCAGGTCAACCCCACGGAGGCCGACCGCGAGGCGCCGTACATCGAGCGCAACATCGAGGCGACGCGTCATGCCTACGACATCGCCGACGTCGAGATCCAGTCTTACGAGGCGACCACCACGGTCGAGGCCGGCCAGCTCGCCGACGACGCCGGCACCGTGCCCGGTATCCGGCTCATGGACCCCTCGGTCATCCCGCAGGCTTACCAGCAGCTGCAGCAGGTTCGTGGGTTCTACTCGTTCGCCGAGCCGGCGAACGTCGACCGCTACGAGATCAATGGCGAGGAGCGCGACGTCGTCGTGTCGGCTCGTGAGATCTCCGTCGACGGCATCCCCGACGGCCAGCGCAACTGGGTCAACGAGCACACGGTCTACACCCACGGTTTCGGCATGGTGGCCGCGTACGGCAACATGAGTGAGATCGATGGCTCGCCGCGCTGGGCCGAGGAAGACATCCCGTCGCGTGGTGTGCTGGGTGAGTACGAGCCCCGGGTGTACTTCGGGCAGAACTCGCCGGAGTATTCGATTGTCGGCGCTCCCGAAGGGGTCGACCCGGTCGAGTACGACATTCCGGAGGACCCGGAGAGCGGCGGTGAGCGGCGCAACACCTATGACGGTGAAGGCGGCGTGCCGATCGGAAGCTTCTTCAACCGGTTGCTGTACGCCACCAAGTTCCAGGAAGCCAACATCCTGCTGTCGGACCGGGTGAACGACGAGTCGGTCATCCTGTACGACCGCGATCCCCGCCAGCGGGTCGAGAAGGCAGCCCCGTGGCTGACCGTCGACTCCAACCCGTTCCCCACGGTGGCCGACGGCCGTCTGGTGTGGGTGGTCGACGCCTACACGACCTTGGACTCGTACCCGTACTCGCAGCGAGTCTCGCTGGAGGAAGCGACCAGCGACTCCCGCACCGCGCGGCCGGCGCTGGCCGCTCAGCCGGACGACTACATCAACTATGTGCGTAACTCGATCAAGGCGACGGTTGATGCCTACGACGGCACGGTCACGCTCTACGAGTGGGACCCGGACGACCCGGTGCTGCAGAGCTGGAAGGCCGTCTTCCCCGACTCGGTCACGCCGCAGTCGGAGATCTCCGACGAGCTGATGGACCACCTCCGGTATCCGGAGGACCTGTTCAAGCTGCAGCGTCGGCTGCTCGAGCAATACCACGTGACCCAGCCGTTCACCTTCTACGAGGGCACCGACCGCTGGATCGTGCCGAACGACCCAGCGTCCAGCCTGGAGATCGACCAGCCGCCGTACTACCAGTCGATCCAGCTGCCCGGCACCGACGAAGGCGTGTTCTCGCTGACCACCACGTACACCCCGCGTGGCCGGCAGAACCTGGTGGCGTTCATGGTGGTCAATGCCGATGTGCGGCATGACGACTATGGGCAGATCACCGCACTGCGGTTGCCTGGCCATACCCAGATCGACGGTCCGGGCCAGGTCGCCAACGCCTTCGAGAGTGATCCGAACATCGCCCAGGAGCTGTCGCTGCTGCGGGCCGGTGACGCGGACGTTCGCGTCGGCAACCTGTTGACGTTGCCGGTCGGTGACGGTCTGCTCTATGTGCAGCCTGTCTACGCGGTGCGAGCCAGTGGCGACGCTGCTTTCCCGCTGCTGCGACGGGTCATGGTCCGCTTCGGTGACCAGATCGGGTATGCCGCCAGCTTGCAGGAGGCGCTCGACGAGGTCTTCCGCGGTGACTCCGGTGTGCAGACGGACGAGATCGGCGAGATCGAGGACGATGCGGTTCCGGAGGTCGATGAAGACGGCGTCGCCGACGACGGCACCGTTGAAGACGAGCCGACGCCGCCCGAGGATGACGAGGACGCTACCGACGAGGACCAGCGGTTGCCGGACGACGACGAGGACGAGGACCAGGACGACGCTCCGGCGCCGACGGGTGACCTGGCCGAAGCCATCGCCGAGGCGCAGCAGGCATGGGAAGACGCCCAGGAAGCCCAGGCCGACGGACGCTGGGGCGACTACGGCGACGCACTCGATCGGTTCGAAGAGGCGTTGAACCGTGCCGCGGAGTTGTCTGAGGAGGACTGAGGCCCTCGGGGTCTAGTTCTAGAGGTCGCTGGCCGTCTGACCGCCGAACATCGGTGATCAGACGGCCAGCCGCTTTGTGCGGGGGCGAAGTGTCCGGGAAGCTGCCGCGGGACCGGTCACCGGACAAGGTCCGTCGCTGCTGCTTAAGTGCAGATTTGGTGTAAGCGGGGTCGTCACGTAGCATTGTTCTTGCGACGCGGGGTGGAGCAGCTCGGTAGCTCGCTGGGCTCATAACCCAGAGGTCGCAGGTTCAAATCCTGCCCCCGCTACCACGAAAACCCCTGGTTATCCAGGGGTTTTTTCGTTCCTGGAAAGGAACGAATTGATGCGTCAGTCGGCGAAAAGTCGGCGGTTTAAGGCACGCCTGCGGGTTCATCGTCCACGACATTCAGGTGTGCTTGCCGTGCCTCGGTTCGGCTCGGGGCCGCTTGTGCACCTGACTCGTATGAACGATCGCTCGCCTCATCCGGTGGCCGGTCTAGAGCCGGTGCTCACCACTTCAGAGTTGGCCGCACACCTGGGTGTGCCGGTCCAGACGATTCATGACCTGCGCCACGCTGGGCGTGGCCCGCGCGGATTCCGGGTCGGCCGTGAGCTGCGTTACCGCGTCTCACAGATTCAGCAGTGGCTAGCGGAGCTTGAAGGCGCGGACGAGGCACGTCGGCAGGGCGACGACGGAGCTGGCCGGTGAACCGGGGGCGGAGTCGACTGGAGATCGGCTGCTACGGAGACATCAGCGTGTCGAGAAGGCGTGCCGGCAGCTACCGTGCCGAGACCCGGTACCGCGACTGGGACGGCGAGGTTCGCAAGGTCACCGCCACCGCGACCAGCGCCAGCGCGGCGAAGGCGGCCCTGCGCCAGAAACTCGCCCAACGTGGTGCCGACCCCGGACACGGTCACGCCCTCAACGCTGAGAGCCCGGTCTCAACGCTCGCTGCGGCCTGGCTCGAAGACGTGCAGATGCGAACCGATCTTGCGGCCGGCACCAAGGATGTCTACCGCCGTGAACTCCACAGTCTCGTGTTGCCGACGTTCAAGAACTTCCTCCTGCGGGAGGTGACCACTGGACGGGTCGATCGGTTCCTCCGGGAGCAGGCGTTGCGTTCGTATGCGCGTGCCCGGCATTCCCGCGTGGTGCTGAACTTGATGTTCAACTTCGCACTGCGCCACGACGCTGTTGTGCGGAACCCCGTGGCCGGAACCGGGCGGCTGAAGCGCGTGAAGCAGCAGCCGAAGGCGCTGACGCCCGACGACGTCGCGGCGGTCCGGCGCGCCGCGCGCGAGTGGCGTATTGGTCGCTCGTTGAGTGGGCCGAAGCCAGACGGGCAGGTGCGCGACCTCGTTGAAGTCATGCTTGGGGGCGGTGGACGCATCGGGGAGGCGCTGGCGCTGCGCAAGTGCGATGTCAACGATGACGTCTCGCCGATGCATGTCACTGTGGCGGGAACCTTGATCGTGGTGAAGGGCAAACCCGTCTTTCGTCAGGACCATCCGAAGACTAGTTCGTCGCGTCGAACCGTTGCGGTGCCTGAATGGACGGCGGAGGTCATCCGGTGTCGCCTCGCCCGGATTGCGGACAAACCCGACGACCACCTGTTGTTCTTCACCCGAAAGGGAACGCCGCTGGCCCCGTACAACGCGCGACGGACGCTGCGGAAGATGCTCGCCGACGCGGGGTTAGAGCATCTGGAGATCACGCCCCACAGCTTCCGGCGAACTGGCGCGACGACGATCGCGCGCGCATCCGATGCCGAAACAGCCGCGGAGTTCTTGGGTCACGGTTCTCCCGATGTCACGAAACACCACTACATCGAGGAAGAGCCAAGCATCGTGAACCCGGCGCCGGCTCGGTACTGGAGACGCTGGCTCCTCACGAGGACGACCATCCAGACCGGGCGGCTTGAGTTTCGGGCAGGAAGCCGCCGTCGCGCAGCAGGTCGGACATCAGCGGACACGGGTGCGGACGTCGGAATTGCGGACCAAGAACATCAAACGGACCAAACGTTCGATGGACGGGAGAACCAACTTCGACCTACTCCGCAAACGCATCCTGCTCACCGTCTGAACAGGCTGGACGCGACTCTCCGCTACACGATCACCAAGTGTGCGCCAAAGCCAACTTCGGTGAGCGTCATCAGTGGTGGGCCTTCGGAATGGGAGAAGTGGCAAGCGCCCTCGCACGGTGCTTGAATGCAGACATGACTTCAGCGCAAGCTTCCGCGGGTCGTGACGATTTCACTCAGGCGACAAGGCACACACTGGCTGGAAGGGTCGCGTACCTCTGTTCGAATCCCGGTTGTCAGGTCCAAACTGTCGGACCTTCTGAGGACTCCGCCTCGGGTGTCGTGCGCACTGGGAACGCTGCTCACATAACGGCCGCGTCTGCCAACGGGCCGCGCTACGACGCTTCGTTGACTTCACAAGAGCGCAAGGATCTTGATAATGGGATCTGGCTCTGCAAGATACATGCTGACCTGGTCGATACAAACCACTCGCGATACACCGTCGGGCTGCTGAAGGCGTGGAGAGCTCGAGCGGAAGAGCTGGCACGCCTCAGACAAGACGGTGTCACACGCCCAGGACGGTCAAGGTTCTTCGCACATGAACAAACGATCGGTACGCCTGATGATGAGACGGAAGCTAAGGCCCGCATCGGCGCTTTGACACGGGAGTTCCTTGCGGATGTCGGCGTGAGTCAGGTCCTCACTCGAACCGATTGCGTGGTGGCCGAGAATGTTATTTTTGAGCTCCTACTTAATGCTCATCGCTACGAGGGAGTTCGCACGTTTCGGATCGTGAGCTCGTCCGCGAGCGTTTCGGTCGAGTACACGTCGTTGACCGGTTATGGCTTGGAGAGTCTCATGGAGGAGACGAGGGGCCACGGTGGTGTTGACGCTGTCAAAATGCTCGCCGACGAAACCCAAGGTCGGGTTCAACTCAACTTCAGGTTCTCAGAGCAAACGAGTCATTGGATCTGCTCGGCTGTGCAACTCGGCTACTCGGACGACCCATGCGCAATCAACTTGCGTGACAGTGATGAGCATGAGCGGGAGATTTTCACGTCAGATTGCGCGGGCTGCGAGAGTGTTCATGTACATGGTCACTTGAACGACCACACAAGCGACAACTGGGTAACCGCTAGGTACGTTAAGCAATTAATTGATCAAGGGGTGCAGGTCGTCGTCCATAGTGTCCCAGGGCCAATGGCACGACATCTGCGAACGACCATCCAGGCGGTTCTCGACGGCAGCGAAGGTTTCGAGATGTCAGAGCACGCCTGAAGTTTGCCCGAAGGTCGTGCGCATCCAGTCGGTAGTTCCGGCTACGGCGGCTGTGTCGTATCTATCCTCTGAGTTCGCGACGATTCGTTACTTCGAGCGCTGGACCCAAGCTCACGAGCAAACACCGACCGAAGCCTGATGGCCGCCATCCGGAGCTTCAACGGAACGCCGGACCTGCTGCGGTTGGACAGCGGCATCAAGGAGCTCCTGGGTCCGCCGGCAACCTGACATATCGGAAGAAGAGTCAAGATGCGCATAGGCGAGGTGGCCGTTGCGATCGTCGTTGTCGTCAAGGCTTACTTTCCATTCCTTGCCGAGGCACGAGAGATGGTAGTCGCATCCCTGCGCGGCGGTGCCGGGTCCGGACGTCTGTCTCGGATGATGATCTCCGTTGTGACCGATGACCCCGCGTGCCGCAGGACGTTAGCCGCTGCACCAGACGGCAAGCGGCGCATTGATGGTGGTCTTCAGGTAGGCCTGGGTTGAAGCCAGCAGGTCGAGTTGTTGGGTGGTGGCTTTCGAGGCGGATAGACCTGGCTGGACGATCACCATCTCCATTCGTCGTCGGAGTACCAGGGCTTTGTCCTGCAGCTCGTAGAGCTTCTTGATGTCACCGACTTCGAATGGGCTGACGCCAGTTCGGCGCTGTTTCTGTCGGGCACGGGCTTCGAGAGCTCGGAAGAATGGACGAAGGTCGCTGCGACGCCAGATGATCGATTTCTGTGCCTGGCCGCAGACTTCGTAGAGATCCGCGACGCGCGCACCGGGGGCGACGCCACGCGAGTACTTGCAGTGCACCAGTCGGATGAGCAGTCCTTCGTGGTCGAGGCGAAGAGCGACGACGTCGGCGATTTCGCCGTTGCCGTCGTCGTCGATGATGATGTCCCACGGCTCTGTCTCGGCCTTGAGGTCGGCGATTGCGCGGAATTGGATTGAGTCGGCAAGTTTGTCCATGGTTTGGGACTCGACGGTGAGCGTCGTCCCAGCCCAGTCGAGTGGGGTCAGCTGGGACGGGTCGAAGGGCGGTCGGTCCCAGGTCGGCTTGTACAGCAGGTCGCCCTCGATGATGCGGTCGTCGTCGAGGATCAAGAGGAGCCCATTGTCGTTCAGCCAATCGCTGAGTGGCAGTTCCGATCGTGGGCGAACGACGGTGATCTCTTCCTCACCGGTACAGCGGTAGCGCAGTCGTCCTCTCTCGACGGTTGCTTCGTAGGTGACCTGCCAACTGCCAGTCTTGACGGTGAACCGGAACGGTCCGGTCGTCGACTCGGTGTCCGGCACGAGATCGGTGTAGACGGCTTCGTGGATCTTCTCCTGGTAGGAGAGGCGCACATGGTCGGCCTGGAGCGTATGTAGCAGCCAAGGCCATTCGGCGGCCAGCAGCACGCCTTCCGGTCGCCCGGTGAGGCTCTCGGGGAGGATGAACTGGCCGATAACCTTGTCGATGCTGATGGTGTCGTCGAGGAGCTTCTCGCCGATGGTGTCGCACCAGTCGCGCCAGTGCTTGAGGCTGGTGGCAGTGGCATGGGACCATATGCGGCCCTTGAGCGAGGCGCTGATGCTGACGTGTTCGCCGTTGCGGTAGCCGCCTCCGGAGATGTTGGTCTGTGACTTGGTGCCGGCCTCGGCCTGCGAGAAGCTTGCGGTCACGTCAGAGCCGACGTGCATGGAGAAGCGTCGAAACTGGTCGTGGGCGTCGAGGACGCCGACGTTGGTGGGAACGAGGCGTTCGATGTCGGCCATGACGCGGTAGACGGTCGACCCGGTGAACCGTTCGGCGCCGGGACCCAGCACGGCGGCTGCAAGGTCTTCGAAGACGCCGTCGTTGGCCGAGTTGTTGATGTACAGAAGCTGGTGATCACGGTCGAAATAGAGGACGTAGAGCTGGTAGGAGACCTCCTCGATGGTCTTCAGATCGCCCCAGCGGACCTCGGTTCGGCGCTCGACGACGCACCACCCGACCCCGGCGTCGGCGTTGAGGCCGATGGGAGAGGTGAGCAGGTTCTCCTCGCCGAAGAAGTCGACGATGTGCTGAGGTTCCCACCGCTTCGACGGTGCGCGGTAGACCACCGTGCTCATCTTGGGCAGCAGGCTACGAAGCGTTACCTCCTCCGGCAGGCTGGTGAAGCCCTCCTCGAAGTCACTGACAGCCTGCTGCTCCTCGACCGCGGCCTCGGTCAGGTTGCGGAGGATGAGGTTCCAGTCCGAGTCCTCGGCGTAGAGCTCGCGTAGGCGCTTGTCGGCCTCGATTTCCGTGCGCGCCACGAACATCGACGCCTCGCCGAAGCTGCCGGATGTCGAGGTGCGGGCGAACCGGCCTATGAACTGCAGGGTTACGCCGAGACTCTTCTGTGGGTCGTGCACGGCAGCGATCTTGAGCGCGGGCAGGTCGAAGCCTTCACCCAGCATGTTGACGCAGACGATGATCCGCGATGTGCGCTCGTGCAGGGCCTTCAAGGCATCGCGCTGATGAACCTTCGGCATCTGGCTGTTGATGATGACCGGCGCCAGGTCCGGGGCGATCGCCTCGTAGAGCGGCAGGATCGCCTTGGCCCGGTCGATGCCGCGGACACGGGCCATGAGCACGTGATCGTGCCCGGCCGCGAGGTCGGTACGGAGCCTTGCCACGCTCTGCTGGGCGAGCGCTTGGTCGACGTCGTCGAAGTCGATGACGGCCGTGTAGTTGATGCTTGAGAAGTAGCCCTGTGCTTGGGCCTCACGCAACGGAAAGGAGTAGATGCTGCGGCCTTGCAGGTGCTTGCCGTCCTCGCGGAAAGGCGTGGCGGTGAACTGCACCACTGGCTTCTGGTCGAATGCTTGGCGGACCTCCGACCAGGTACGGGCCGCGACGTGGTGTGCCTCGTCGATGAACAGATGCGAGCATGCCCCGAGAAACGCTTCTAGAGCGTCTGTCGCGCAGGCGTTCAGTGCCGATGGCGTGGCCACGATGACGTTGCACGCTTGGGCAAAGGCCGTGGCCGTCTCCGTGGCAGTGAACCCATGCAACAGCCGTCCCACCGTTGGTCGAAGGGCCGAGGCTGAGACGATGCCGAGTTCCTGTAACACGCCGAGTGTCTCGAACTTCGCTGCCACCTGTTCACGAAGCGAGTCCGACGGAACCAGCACGAGCAGTCGCTCGGGTCGGGCCGCCACGAGCAGGGCCAGCATGGTCTCGGTCTTGCCCGTGCCCGTGGGCATGACCACCGTCGCGGGGGTCATGCGTTTGGTAGTCCAGTAGCCGAGAACGGCGTGCAGCGCCCCAAGCTGGGGCGAGCGCAGGCCAGGCGTTTCGGGGCCGCCTTCGGTGAAACCGATGGCATCACGGTAGCGTTCCGTGACCTCCGCTGGCGCGACACGCGGAACGGTGACGGGGACGTTCCATGTGGCCCGGCTAACGACATCATCGGCCTGAGCACCCAAAGGTAGCTGAGCCCAGAGCAGGTCGCGGCTCAGTGGCGAATCAGGTGTCGCCGCAGGCCAGCGGCCGTAGTTGTTCCCCACCTGAAGCCGGCCATCGACACCGACGACGCGCTGAAATGTGCTTGCCGGCACGATGAGCTGCTTGACCGAGTTCCTACCGAAGCTGTCCGTTCGAGCCCACACGCTCGGTGCACTCCATCCCCGGCGCGTCTCCTTGGCTCCATGGTCAACGTCGCTCACGTGTGAAGTATCTCACGCATGTAATTTGCCTCTGGCTTGAGCGTGTGTCGTCCTATCCAGCGTTACGCCACCAGCTTGGTTTGCCGCGCATGCCGTGGTGCCAAGGCCGTGGCGGTGTGCCGTGATCTTGGCGTGTGGAATTGACGCCGGTCCGGTAGTAGTCGCGCTCGGGGCGGTGTGGGCTCCATTCCCCGAGGAACGGGCGCAGGTCGTCGGGTCCAGGATCGATGTCGAAGTTGACCGCGGCGAGTGTCGTTGGTCCGCGGCTGGGATCGATCTGGTCGGCTGTTGTGCGTGCCCATGTGATCCATCGGGTGAGGTTCGCATGTTCCTCGATGGTTAGTCCGGATGCTGTCGTTTCGAGCGCGGTGCAGAGAGCCTGGATCTCCTGCGCGGCGATCCAGGAGACGTAGGCGTTCCGGAAGGTGTCTTGACGTAGCTTTTCTGTGGCCTGGATGCGGGCCTCGGCCATTGCGGCTTCCCAGCGGGCACGTTCCTCTTCCTTCTCGCGTTTCCATCTGGCATGTTGTTCCTCGGCCTCACGTTCTGCTTGCAGTCGGGCTTGTTCATCAGCGGCTAGACCTGTTTCAAACGCGTTGATGATCTGCCGTACCTGTTTCTCCAGAGGACTGCGTTTACCGTCGACCCACGTGTCAGGATCGTTCCGTCTGGCGCGCGAGATCCGGAGCCGTAGCCGACCAGACGGCACATAGTCGAACTCGCGTGGTCGTGGCCAGGGATTCCGACGCAGTGCCCGGCGCTCGGCGTCAGTTAAAACGTGTGGCACTTGGTCGCGTTCCTCGTCGAGGCTAACCGTTCGGCGGACCGAGCCTGCCTGTAGAAACAACTGGGGTGGCTTCGTCTTGGTATTCACCCCAATCCGGTGCCCACGGCGTCTGGCCTCGTCACGTAGAGCGAGGACAACATTCACCGCACGTGGTGACACTGCCTCCGAAACGTGCCAGTTGGGAAAGAAGTCCTTCTCTAACGCGGCGGCGACAAGCTCGGGGTCGATGGTGACGCGGCGAACGTTCAGCCGGATCCGGTTCCAATCAGTCTCATCGCGGCTGCCGCTCTCGAACAGCCGGATGATCAGATCGCCGCGGCTACGCCCGGTGTAGACGAGTTGGAAGCCGGTCGGCACCAGATTGTGTTGCTTGCAGGCGTGGATGAGGCGTCGATACAGACCTCTAGCGCCCTCGTCGGGACTTTCCAAATGAATCGTCCCGCCGTCCCGGCGAAGACGAGCAAGCAACTCGGTGGCCCGCTCGACGAGCGAGCCCCACTGGGCTCCAGCTTCTGCGTCGGAAGCACGACCCGTCGCCGGTTCCTCCTTCGCGCGGCCGGGCTTTCGCGCCGCCGACCGCCGTCGTTTGGCGGCGTCAGGACGGTCCGGGTGATGACCATTGTCGAGATAAAACATGCCCCCATCAGTGACGACAGCTCGCCACCCGCCGCGCCGGCTGACATCCACTAACCCGCGACGCTGTAACGCCCGAGCCGAAGCACGGTCTCGGATGCTCTCAACCCCGCTGAGGTCATCACCACCCGCGATACGCCGCAACAATCGTAGCTGACCGTCTGTGAGGAGATCCCATCTACGCATGGTTCAAACGATCTACCCGCCGGAACACGGTCCGCAAGGGCGGAAACGCCGCAGACCCTTTCACGCCATTGTTGCGACTATTTGCGTGAGAGCAGGCAATCGGGGGCACCGCCTTGCGCTCTTGTCTCCAGGCATGTTCAGCATGGCCTGACCCCACTCGTCGCCTCTGAGCGCTCTCGTGCCACGGTCGCCTCGGCCGCCGCAGAGCCACTCGCATTGCTGCCTTGATCCTCCTGGTCCTGGCTGTCGCCTCGCCGAGGGCCTGTCCGTCCTCTCTGGCTTCTTTCGGCCTGCTGTCCTGGATTCGAATGGACGTATGCTACCCGCGGTAGCCGCTGCGCACCTTCCTCACGAGGACGCGAGGAGGCCAGCGGTGAAGGGTGGCGTAATCCTCTTTCGCGGCGCGGGCAGCGCCGCGCGCCGCTACCTCGAATCGGATCGTTCGCAGGCCGACGAGTACTACCTGGAAGTGGGTACCGCTCTGGCGGAGTTTGCCGTCATTGACGGCGGAAGCGATTTCATCGGCGAGAGCGGCCTGACACCGAAGCAGTACGCCGACTGGGTGGACTGGATCAACCCCCTCTCCGGCGAGTCGATGGGCAGGCCGCGCCTACCTGGCGAGGGGCGGCAGGGCTCGCCCCGGTTCGCGGAGATGGTCATCAACACTCCCAAGAGCTTGTCGATCGCAGCTGCGCTGCATCCGGATGTCTCCGACGCGCTGGACGTCGCACAGCGGGACGCGGTGACCGAGATTCGCCGCTGGTTGGGTGAGCATTCCGTGACGCGGGTTGGGCCGCGAGGCAGGCAGGAAGTAGCGCCGGTCGAACAGTTGCAGACCGTGGCGGTCTCACACCGCACCTCGCGGGCGGGTGACCCGCACCGGCACGTCCACTTCCAGATCGGCACCCGGGTATGGGCGGCGGGCAAGTGGCGGGCACTAGATACGGCGGCGCTGTTCAAGCAGCAGGGCGCGATCCGCGCATTGGGCACCGCCGTCCTTGCCGCGCACCCCGGCTTGGCCGGCGTTTTGGAGCATCACCGTCTCTCCCTCGATCCGGTAACCGGTGAGGTTGCGGAGTTGGAACCGTTCAACGCGGTGATGAGCAAGCGAGCCGAGCAAGTGCAGCGAAACCTCGCCCGGATGGAGGACGAATGGGAGGCAGCACATCCCGGTGGGGAACCTGGTCCGGTAGTGCGGTCACGCATGATCACGGCAGCGTGGGCACACGAGCGCCCCAACAAGAAGCCGCGGAGGCTCCCCGATGAAATGGGGTGGCAGCAGGAACTCGTCGACGCCGGATACGACCCAGCCACGCTCACCCACCAGGCGAAATCGGCTCCAGCATCGCTCGATGACCTGCGAGTGCAGGAGGTTGCCAATCGTGCACTCGACCGATGCGCTGCAAGCGCGTCGACGTGGACACGGCACACCATCCAAGATCACGTCACCCGCATCACCAACGAGGCCGGCGTTCGCGCAACGCCGGGAGAGCTGCGGGAGTTCATCACCATGACTACTGGCCTTGCTGCCGCTTACTGCTTCTCTGTGCTCTCGCCCGACGACGTGCAACCCGATCACGTCGCACACCTGACAAGCCTGCGCGTGGTGCACGCAGAGACGCAGCTGCGCGATCTACTGCACGCTCGTCTGCCCGAGCGCGAGCCGAGGCGTCCCGACGTGGCGGGCCTTGCCGCTAGGCGTGGTCTGGACGAGGAGCAGACGGTTGCGGCGGCTGCGGTTGCCTCGACCGATCCGCTCGTGGTCGTGGAGGGTGCTGCGGGTGCAGGCAAGACCACCATGCTCAGGGTCGCGATCGAAGCTACCCAGCGTGAAGGACGCCAGGCACGAGTCGTGGCGCCGACGAAGAAGGCCGCCGACGTCGCCCAGCAGGAACTCGGCGTGGCCGCTGACTCTGTGGCCGCGCTCGTGTACGCGCATGGGTGGCGATGGAACGACGATGGCGTCTGGACCCGCCTCGGCCCGGGCGACACCGACCCAGACACCGGACTCCGTTATGACGGCCGACCCGAAGCGGCCCGGTTGGCCGCCGGGGAGCGGGTGATCGTGGACGAGGCGGGCATGCTCGACCAGGACACCGCCCTCGCCCTCCTCACGGTCACAGCCGAAGCGGACGCAACTGTTGCGTTGGTGGGTGATCGTGCACAGTTGCCCGCGGTCGGGCGTGGCGGCGTGCTCGACATGGCCGCCCACATCCGCGGCACCACGTTTGACATGGCGGGCGTGCACAGATTCACCGACGCCGCATACGCCGACCTCACCCTGCACATGCGCACAGGCACGAACCCGGCGGTGCTACTCGACCGGTTGCATGCACTCGGCCTCATCCGGTTGCACGGGAACGACGAGGCGATGCGCGAGCATATCGCTACGACAGCCGACGAAGACGACGCAATCACGGTTGCGACCAACGACCAGGTGCGTGCCTTCAATGAACGCATCCGCGCCGAGCGTGTGCAACGCGGCGAGGTGGATGACGCCCGCACTGTCACGGGCAGCGATGGACTGAGCATTGGCGTGGGTGATGTGATCCAGACCCGCCGCAATGATCGAGACCTGCGGGTATCGAACCGGCAGACGTGGATCGTCCAACACGTCGGCGACGACGGCGCCTTGTGGGTCATTGAGACCGGAAACGGTAGGAAACGTCAACACACAGCTGCCCTTCCCAGCGAGTATGTGGGCGAACATGCGCACCTGGCTTATGTCTCGACCGCTTACGGCGTCCAAGGCGCGACCGTGAGTGAGGCGCACACGATCCTGTCCGACAGCCTTGACGCGGCAGGCGTCTACGTCGGTATGACCCGAGGCCGGAGCCAGAACGTCCTCCACATCGTTGCCGAGAACTTCGACGAGGCACGTGAGCAGTTCGCCGCGGCGATGGAACGCGATCGCGCCGACCGGGGTCTGGCCGTGGCCACTCAGGCAGCCGGTGCCGTCGTCGCCGGATTGACCAACGACGGTCCGGTCAGACTCGTCAACACCGAACGCGCGCGGCTTGCCGCGGCCGTCGAACACGCCGATCACGAGATCACCAGATGGCAACAGGTCGTCACGACGTTGGCGGAGCAACGACGGGCTCACCGCGACGAGCAAGAAGAATACGAAGCAGCAGTCGTCGTGGCTGAGTCTCACGTCGCGCAGGTGCACGCCGAGGTGACCAAGCCGCTCTTCGAGCAGGCGACCCGCGATGGTGACAAGAACGTTGCCGCCCGTTCTGCGATGTGGGACGCCTCGGCTGCGCATCGCTCGGCGCGCAGATTCAATAGACACACGACTGCTCGCAAGCTAGACGAAGCCGCCGCCGCACATCGAGCCATCGAGCAGGCGGCGCGCGAACGCTGGGGCACCGTGGCGCAGACAGCCGAGAGCGTGACGCGGTGGGCTGAAGCCGTTGCCGAGCAGCGCGCTGGCGAAGACTCGCGCCTGATCGACGCACGTCAGCGAGCCCAGGACGCTCGCGCCGCCGAACGGCAGCTAGTAAACCGACACTTGGATGAGTGCAATGAGCTGAGACGACGACTCAACTCGCAGCCTGGGATTGCCCGTTACGTTCAGGGTTCGCCGGAGAACCACCTGGCACAATGGCGTCAACGCGCAGCAACCCTGCGCCGCGACCTTGCGCACATCGAAGCACTTCCCGTAAGCGAGGCCGCGCAGCTTATCCGCAGGCGTCGCGCCGAAGCCGAAGCCGAAGCGCAGCGCTTTGCCAGGCGCGTCGATACCGAGCGGCAAGCCCAGTTCGTGGTACCTGACCGCGATAAGCCCCGGCGGTCAGAGCCCGGTCGCGCTCCGGGCCGGTAGCAGGCGTGCGGGCGCGGCCGAGCAAGGCGCAGTTCGGGCGAGGCGGCTTAGCCTCGATCCACCGATCGGCTGGCCGGGGTTGAGGTGGTCGTTTCCGTTGGGGTGTGAGGTTGCCAGGACGTGAGGATCCGCCGGACCTCGCTGTCCGGGTGTTCCATTTGGTGTCCTTGGTTGCGCAGCGGTGGCTGCTGGATGGTCAGGCGGCGAGGACGGGCGGTGGGTCGTTGACTCGGTCGAACAGCGCTGTCCAGGCGGTCTGCCATGGCCAGGCTTTCGGGAGGTGGA
>NZ_WLZY01000018.1 GCF_010122465.1 Phytoactinopolyspora mesophila
CCGAACCCGGAAGCTAAGCCCTTCAGCGCCGATGGTACTGCCCTGGAGACGGGGTGGGAGAGTAGGACGCCGCCGGACATAAACATCACACAAAGAGGGCCGCCCCATTCCCGGGGCGGCCCTCTTTGGCATATCTGCAATCATTGGACCCAAGGGACAACCCCACGGGTAAGGGAGATAGCTGGATGGCTGAGCGGCGAGACGAAGGACGGCCGGGTAACCGCTCCGGCGACGCCAGGGGTGGGAGCCGGGGGAGTTCCGGTGGATCGGGTGGCCGTGGTCGTGGCGACAGCGAGCGTGGTGGTAGGCCGCCCGGTGGCGGGCGCGGAGGCCCCGGTGGTGGCCGTGGTCGTGGCGACGACGAGCGTGGTGGTAGGCCGCCCGGTGGCGGGCGCGGAGGCCCCGGTGGTGGCCGTGGTCGTGGCGACGACGAGCGTGGTGGTAGGCCGCCCGGTGGTGGGCGTGGAGGTCCCAGTGGCGGCGGTGGCCGTGGTCGCGGCGACGACGAGCGTGGTGGTAGGCCGCCCGGTGGTGGGCGTGGAGGTCCCAGTGGCGGCGGTGGCCGTGGTCGCGGCGACGACGAGCGTCGAACGTCGGGCCGAAGCCAGGGCGCCGGTCGTGGAGACGCGGACCGGAGCCGATCGGGCGGAGGGCGACCTGCGCCTGGCCGCGATGAGGTGAATGATCAGCCCGATGCCACATCGCAGATCCCGGATCCGTTGATCGACGAAGATGTAACGCCGGAAGATCTCGACGACGACCTCTTGGACGAGCTCAGTGGCCTGTCAGCCGGTGCGGCCAAGGTGGTGGCGCGGCACTTGGTGATGGCGGCACGGCTGCTCGATGAAGATCCTGAGGCGGCGTACCAGCACGCGTTGGCCGCACGCCGGCGCGCTGGACGGATCGGCATGGTTCGAGAAGCCGCGGGGATTGCCGCATACCGGGCTGAACGCTACGCGGAGGCATTGGCTGAACTGCGGGCGGCGCGCAGGATGACCGGCTCAGCAGAGTACTTGCCGATGATGGCTGACTGTGAGCGCGGTCAAGGCCGCCCCGAGCGTGCTCTCGACCTTGCTTCGGATCCAGCGGTAACTGGCCTGGACACGGCCAGCCGCATGGAGATGCTCATTGTTGCCGCTGGTGCTCGCCGGGACATGGGCCAGCACGCGGCGGCGGCGGCGTTGCTGCAAGTGCCGGAGCTTCGCGCTGAGGCGAAGGCTGGATGGGTGGCGCGTCTGCAGTACGCCTACGCCGACGCCCTGGAAGCAGCAGGGCGCGAGAAGGAATCGCGCCGTTGGTTCATGCGCGCGGCCGAGGCTGATATCGAAGACGAGACAGACGCGGCCGAACGAGCAGCCGGCAATAGCTGACATGTCCCGACGCGGCGGGAGCATTTGCCGCCGCTCGGTCTTGAGCCCCATGGTTGTGCGCGCATCTGAGCCGTGAACGAAGGGGCAGATGCACGAGGGACGATCATGTGACGCAGCTGACCCTCGCGGTGATCGTCAGTACGTTGTGGTCGCGTTGGTACAGCCACGTCGCACTGACGATCACCCGAGAACGACCACAGGTCACTGACGATCACCGCGTAGGTGCTTTTCCACAGGAGCGATTGAATCCGGGGCGGAGTTGTCCACAGATCCACTTTGCCGGTGGTGGGCGCGGGAGACGACGGCGGAACATGGTCGAGACATGTTCTCGGGAGCGTTTGCTCTCGTTGTCTACCGAGGGAGTGGACTCGATGGGTGTTCCGTCCGAACGGCTCGAGCATCGAAACGAAATCCGGCTGGTAGGTCGCATCGCGGCGGAACCGAAGGCGAGAGTTTTGCCGAGCGGAGACGAGCTGGTCAGCGTGCGGCTGGTAGTCGAGCGGCCGCCCGATGCGACAGCCCGTAGCCGCCGAGCCAGTGTGGACACCATGACCTGTGTGGGGTGGACACCTATGGCTCGCTACTGGTTGCAAATGGTCGAGAAGGATGACGTCGTGGAGGTCACCGGGTCGCTGCGGCGTAGGTTCTGGCGTTCAGCCGAGGGGCCCCGGAATCGCTACGAGGTGGAAGTCACGCGGGCGACGCTGCTGACGGGCGAGGCGAACCAAGATTCGCCCGGCACGGACGCCGACGTCGTACCACTCAAGGGCGGCGGCGGTGTAAGCGGGGTTTAGGCGTCGACGGTGACGCTGGACCAGAGCCTGCTCTGGTTTGTGGTCATTGGTCCGGCGCCGATCACCAGCGAAGTCAGATGGGTCCGGCCAGGTGCCGCACGTAGGGATGGCACCGTGCGGGAGATGGATTGGGCAGCCCGGAGTCGCATGCAATGGGGCGAGTGCCGTGCGGGAGGATGGTTGGTGTGACTGAACTGGTACCAGTGGAGACCGAGCCCGAGGGCGGCGATGTCGTCGCCCGGATCTATGACGTCGCCTTGCTGGATCTTGATGGTGTGGTGTACATCGGCCCTGATCCTGTGGAGCATGCAGCCACCTCGCTGAAAGCCGCGCGAGCTGAGGGCATGCGCCTGGCATTTGTCACCAACAACGCCTCGCGGCCGCCCGGCGTGGTGTCCGCGCACTTGACCGAACTCGGCATCGAAGCATTCGAGCATGAGGTCGTCACGTCGGCCCAGGCAGCGGCGCGCCTTCTGGCGGAGCGGGTGCCCGCGAACGCGAAGGTGCTGGTGATCGGTGGCGAGGGGCTGTTCGCAGCGCTACGCGGGCAGGAGCTGGTCCCGGTGAGGTCTTTAGCGGAGGAGCCGGTCGCCGTTGTTCAGGGTTTTGGCCCGGACGTCGGCTGGCGAACACTGGCCGAAGCGTCGTACGCGGTGGCCAGTGGGTTGTTGTGGGTGGCCAGCAACCTTGATCGCACCGTGCCGACACCGCATGGAATTGCCCCCGGCAACGGGGCCTTGGTGGATGTGGTCAGAACTGCCACTGGGCGGGAGCCGATAGCTGCCGGCAAGCCTGAGCCTCCGATGCATCGTGAGGCCATGTTGCGTACTGGCGCGCGGCGCCCTCTCGTCGTCGGCGACCGGCTGGACACTGACATCGAAGGTGCCACCCGGGCAGGTGCAGACAGCCTCTTGGTGCTCACCGGGGTCACGTCGGCACAGGAGGTAGTGCTCGCACGGCCGGGCCTGCGTCCCACCCACATCGGGCATGATCTCCGTGCGCTTCACGAGCCGGCTTCGGCGCTGGCAGTGACAGCTGGGCTGCAGACGGTCGGCGAATGGCGCGCGGAGGTCACGCGCGGGCGCCTGCTGCTGACCGGCCCGAGGCATGCGGCCGACGACACAACCCGGCTGGACGCGTTGCGGGCCGCCTGCGGCGCTGCGTGGGCGGAGGAAGGTGACCTGGACCGCCCGTCGGTGGATGCCGCGCTAGCGTCGTTGTTCGCCCGATAGCGCGCGACTGATACGCGCAGTACGGCGCATGCGCGAGCTGTTGCATCGCGATGGTGGACTGCTTCTGGATCCGCAGGCCGGGAGTCGGCCTAGGCGATGCTCGTTGTCACCGAGCCGCGGCGGCGTATGTCATCAGCTTGCCGGCCAGCTCGCGCGGGCGGCTCAGGGCGACGTAGTGCCCGCCGGCCATCTCGTCGGCGTCGATCCCCAGCCGCTGCTGAGCATGCCGCCGCGCCCACGGCGCCGGGAACATCCGATCCTCGCGGCACAGCAAGTAACGGGTTGGTGTGTCCGGCCAGGCGTCGAGCGGCCAGGGCTCTCGCAGGGCCCTTGACGCCTCGTCTCGCTCCCTGCGCCGCGCTTCGGCGGCAATGTCGGGGGATACGTCGTGATAGAAGACGTCGTCGTCGCCGCTTTCCTGGTGGGCGGTGTTCGCCCACCAGTCAGCGAAGGCCTCGCCGGGCGCGGGAATCATCGCCGCCACCAGGACGAGCAGGTCGACCGGAATGCGTTCGCACACCAGCGGGGCGGTGAACCCACCCAGCGAGTGGCCCACAACGACGACGTCACCGCGGGTGCCGGTCGCCTGCACGACAGCGTCGACGTACTCCGTCCAGCCGGCCGACTCGTCTTCGCAAGGCAGGTCGACGGCGATCGGTTCGTGTCCGGCCTTGCTCAGTTCGGCGGCGATCAGGTGCCAGTCCCAGGCGCTGCCGCCACCGCCGTGGATGAGTGCGAATGTCGTCACCGGGGCAGGCTAGCAGGCAGAAGGGCGGTCACAGCCGGCGCGCGGTGATCAGCCAGGCGCGGGATTCGAACCACACACCGCCGCCGGTGTCATGCGCGGCGAGAGTCGCCCGGAGCCGATCGAATGCGCGCTGGGCGCACGCGGGATCCAGGCCGGTGACCAGCTCCGTCGCCTTCCACAGCTGGAGGACTGCAGCACACGCCTGGTCGGCATCCGGGCCGTAATAGACCGGCTCGCACACATCGACGAAATTCACCGCCGTGAAGCCTGCCGCGCTCAGAACACCCGCCACGACGCCAGGATCGGCCAGAGAGAAGGCTGAGCCGGCCGCTGCGGCAGGCATCGACGACGCGCGATCGCCGGTGAGTGCGACCCGGATCGCGCTATCCCACTCTTGGCGGTCGCCGGCCTGCCAGACGAGCTGTGTGAAGGCCGAGCCCGGACGCAGGGCTCGCCCGATGTTGGCGAACGCGGCGACCGGGTCGGAGAAGAACATCGTGCCGAACCGGCTGATGCCGAGACTGAAATGCTCGCCCGGGAATACATGGGTCTGGGCATCGGCGTGCACGAAGCTGGCATTGCCGAGCTCCTCGGCCTCGGCCTGTCGGCGGGCTCGCGCCAGCATCGGCCCGGAGATGTCGATGCCGAGGGCGGTTCCCGTCGATGCGGCTCGGGCCGCGTCCCGGGTGGTCTGGCCCGCGCCACAGCCGATGTCGAGGACACGATCACCCTGCCGGATGTCGAGGACGTCCCACAGCCGTTGGTGATAGTGCCGGAGCTCGGCGTCGTAGTCGAACATCGTGACCGCCTCCTAAGCCACTGGTCCGTCGCGGAGCACGCCACGTACGGTGTCGAGACGTACACCCGGCTCGAGGTCGGGCAGCCACCACGTCGCGCCGGCCTTCGCGTACGGCTCGGGGTCGACACCTGGCGGCAGGCTGACGGCGATGTCGTACGAGGCCATTTCGCCGCGGCGCACCTCGGCGAGGGCATCGGCGATCTCGCCGAGCTGCTCCGGGTGCTCGAGATTGGCCGGGAAGAAGCCGTCGAGCCGCGCCGCCCGGCGGATCGGCTTGAGATTACCCGGGAACCCGGCGGCCCACACCGGCACGCCGGGCCGTTGAACCGGCCTGGGCAGGAACGTGATGTCGTCGACGGTGTAGTGCTCGCCGCGATGGCTCACCGGATCTCCGGTCCAGGCCGCGGCCAGGATCGCCAATGCCTCGTCGAGCATGCGTCCGCGCCGCCGGTCGTCGGGCGATTCGCCTGTCCTGGACAGCTCACCGGCGAACCGGTCGCTACCGATGCCGACGCCGAGGGTGAGACGGCCGTCGCTGAGCCGATCCAATGACGCGGTCTCCCGCGCAACCTTGGTGGGCCTGCGGCGGGGTAGCGGTGAGACCATCGGGCCGAGCCGCATCCGCTCAGTCGAGGTGGCGATTGCCGCCAGCGCGATCCACGGGTCGGCGACGTGCCGGACCGGTGGCCGCCAGCACAGCTGATCCCACACGAAGCAGCCGTCCCAGCCGCGTTCCTCCGCTTCGGCGGCAAGGCGCGCGATGACCCGCGGGTCGGCGAGGTCCTCGAACAGCGGCAGCCACAGCGCCGACCGCAGCCGGTTCATAGGTGGCCTCCGTCGGTGTATCGCCGGTGCCGCACGGTCGCCGAAGGTCGCGGCGCACATTTCGAGTGTGTTGACCTCGAGGACTTGTCCGCCGTGAGCGGGTGATTGGTCATATCAGGCACGCTAAGCTGCCAGAGGCATCGTGAAAAGCGATAATTTCCGATCAAGTCGATCGTCTAGGTCAATGTATTGACTACGCTGGCTGTTGTGACCGACGTCGAGCTGCGCCACCTTGCCGCGATGGCTGCCATCGCCGAGGAGGGTTCATTCGGTCGGGCAGCCGCCCGTCTCGGGTACACCCAGTCGACGGTGAGCCAACAGGTCGCCGCGTTGGAGAGGGCCGTCGGCGGCCAAGTGTTCGACCGGCCGGGCGGCCCCAAGCGTGTGCGGCTCACCCCGCTCGGCGCCGTCGTCCTCGAGCATGGCCGTGAACTGCTGGCGAAGGCCGAAACTCTGGCGGATGCCGTGGACCGGTTCCACGCGGGCGACGGCCGGATCGATATCGGCACGTTTCAGAGTGTGTCCAACGTGATCCTGCCATCAGTTGTACGCCGGCTGCGGGACGAACAGCCTGGCTGCGACATCAGGTTGTCCGAGGAAGAACCAGATCAGCCGCAGATCGGTGATCTTGACTTGCTGTTCTACGACGGCCGCCTCGACGGCGACGTCGAGCACTTGAAGCTGCTCGACGATCCGTATCTGCTGGTGGCTCCCGCAGGCGCTTTCCCCGACGGTCCGGTCCCGCTGGAGCGCCTGGACGGCGTGCCGATGGTGGCCTGGCCGCTGATTTGCGACCAGCTTCTGATGGAGCAGGCAGTAGAGCGCAGCGGCGCCCGGCCGCAGGTCGTGTTCCGCACCGCGGTCAACGACGCCCTGTTGTCGATGGTGCGAGCCGGCATGGGATCGGCGGTGCTGCCCTGGCTCGCCATCCGGGGAGCCGATGTCTCGTCCGACGACCGGCTCCGCGTCC
Source organism: Phytoactinopolyspora mesophila (assembly GCF_010122465.1). Lineage (NCBI taxonomy): Bacteria > Bacillati > Actinomycetota > Actinomycetes > Jiangellales > Jiangellaceae > Phytoactinopolyspora > Phytoactinopolyspora mesophila. Next base: position 6,739 of record NZ_WLZY01000018.1, read on the forward strand.
ACGAGCTGCGCCCGTCCCTGCCGTCACGGGAGATCTACCTGCACTGGCGGGCCGGGCGTGTTCACTCGCCACTTGCCGGCCGGGCCATGGAGATCGCAGCTGAGGTCGCGGCCGAGCTGGCGGCCGAGTTCGCGTCGCAGGCTGCCGGTCCGTGACGTCTAGCCGGTTGCGTTCGTCCGGGGCAAGGCCACCACCCTGCACGCGAACCGGCTGACCCCCACTACGTGCACGTTCGTCTAATCGATCAGCGTGGCGTTCAGCATGATGGTGCGGGCCGCCTGGCCGGCGTTGGTGAGTTTGTCGAGTAGTAGCTCGCCTGCTGCACGGCCGAGTTCATAGGCGGGCTGGCGAACCACCGAGATCGAGGCCGACAGCAGACCGGTCCACGGCGCGTCGTCAAAGGCGACGATGTCGATGTCGGATCCGATGGTGAGCCCTTGCTCGGCGATCACCTCGAGGACTCCGACCGCCATCAGGCTGTTGGTGACCAGCAGCGCCTCCAGATCACCGGATTTGAGGACTTCGCGTGCTGCGTCGCGCGCTCCGGCAATCTTGAAGTCCGCGTAATGGAGCAGGCCGGGGTCCGGCTCGATACCGGCGTCCTGGAGAGCCTCCCGGTACCCCAGGGCGCGTTCGGCAGCCGTGAAGACTCGCTGCGGCCCGGTGATACATGCGATGCGCCGATGTCCGGCGGCGACGAGGTGCTCGACGGCCGCGCGGGCGGCACCGCGTGAATCGACCAGCACGGCGTCGATCGATTTCGGGCCACGTACCGGCCGGTCGAGCGCTACCACCGGCACCCCGCTGGTGAGCAGCCGGTGGACATCAACCGCGGGAGACGTGGGGGTGATCAGTACGCCAGTGACACGACTCTGCTCGGCGATGTCGAGGTATTGCTGTTCTTTGTCCGGATTCTCGTCGCTGTTGCACAGCAGCACCGAGTATCCGGCCGACTGGGCGACGTCTTCCACACCGCGGGTGACGCTGGTGAGGAAAGGATTCTCGATGTCGGCGATGATCAATGCCCACAACGCGGAGCGCTGCTGGCGGAGGCTGCGGCCCAAAGAGTTGGGTACGTAGTTGAGCGCGCTGACGGCGTCGAGCACCCGTTGTGAGGTTTCGGGCCGTACCCGCTGGTCGTCGTTGAGAACACGCGAGACCGTCGCCGTGGAAACACCGGCGCGGGCCGCGACGTCACGGATGGTTACCAACGCGCTACTCCTGGGGTTTGAGCTGGTCGAGCGGCCGAGGCCGCACGCGGTAAGGCGGACCAATCACGCAACGATGACTGTAGCCACCGGCTGACCACGCCATGACCGTACCCAGTCGCCCGGCGGTAGCTCGGTCTCAAGGTCTCCACCCCCACATCCTGCGTCCGATGACCAGATCATAACGTTTACATTCCGTGAGCGCCATTGCTGGTAGCTGTTTTATGAGGCATAAGTCCAGCTCAATAGCCAATTCTCTTGTGCTCCATGTCGGTTTCCGTTCACAGACCATTGACCTCAGCGCCCAACACTCTTAACATCTCGCGTAATCGTTTACATTCAGTGACCGCAGGAGGTACGATCTCGATGAAGATCACCCGTCAGCATTGGCGTCGCGGTACCGGACTCGCTCTAATATCGGCTGCCGGCCTCGTTCTGGCAGCGTGTGGGGACGACGGCAACGGGGGAGCCGACGACCCCGACTTCCCGACCAGCGAGATACGGCTCATCGTGCAAGCGGCCGCCGGGGGAGGCTCCGACCTTTCCGCCCGGGCACTCGCGAACGAGCTCGAGGAAGAACTCGGCCAGAGCGTGGTAGTGGAGAACCGGCCGGGAGCGTCCGGATCCACCGCGATGCAGTTCGTGGCCGACCAGAACCCGGACGGGTACACGATCGGCTTCCTCCCGGTTGAGGTTGCGATGCTCGACCACCTGGGCTTCGACGTGCAACCTGAGAACTACGACTTGCTCGGCCAGATCATGAACGGCCCCGGCTCCATCGCCGTGCCGGGTGACAGCCCTTACGAGACACTGGATGAGCTGCTGGCCGCTGCCGGCGAGAACCCAGGACAGATCAGCGTCGGCAACTCGGGTCCCGGCTCGATCTGGGAAGCGGCCACATTCGGCCTGGGAGATGCGGCCGGAGTCGAGTTCAACCCGGTCCCCTTCGACGGAGGCGCGGACGCCGTCGCCGCGGCCATGGGTGGTCAGATCGATGCGGTGGTGGCTGGAGTGGCGGAGTCTTCCCAACCGCATGCCGAAGGAACTCTTCGTGTGCTTGCCGTGCTGCACGACGAGGAGATCGATAGTCTGCCTGACGTCCCGACAGCCCAGGAACTCGGCCACGACGTCGTGTTCGGCGGCTGGGGCGGCATCGGTGCGCCCGACGGGCTGCCCGACTCGGTACGGGACACGCTCGCAGCGGCCATCGAGACTGGCGCGTCGGCGGACGGCTTCGTCGAGACGATCGAGTCTTTCGGTGCCATCCCGACGTACCGCTCGCCGGAGGAGTTCACCTCCTTCGTCGACGACGAGTACGAGCGCTTCGCCGGACTGATTGACTGACAGATGAACCAGAGATCCGCTCCTGGAACAGGGCCTGAGGGGCCAGCGGTAGCTGGTGTCGTCGGCCGGCATCTCGGAGCGAGTGAGGAGCCGGGCGCTTCGGGCGACGCCCCGGACCGCCAGTCGATGGGGCCAACGCGGAAGGTTCGCGAACTGACCGTCGCCGCGGTTGGCCTGGCCGGCGGTCTAGCGCTGCTGGTGCTCGGCGGCAACATCGAACTGCGGGTCAACGTCGGCGGAATCGATCCGCGATGGTGGCCGCAGGTGCTCGGCGCATCCGCGGTGGTGCTCGCGGTTGCGCTGTTCGCTCAGACCCTGACGAGGCCCGTGCGGGAGTCGGGCAACGAGCCGGCCAGCCGGGCAGGCGCCGTCCGGGTCGTGGCGTCGCTGGCGCTGGTGGCCGGCTATGTCGTGGCGTGGCAGCACGTCGACTTCCGGATCTGCACCGTCGCTCTGCTGATCGCGCTGGCAGTGCTGTACGGGGCGCGCGGGATCGTCGCGCTGGTCATCTATCCGGTGGCTGTCACCGGGCTGATCTATGTCTTGTTCGACGTGGGGTTGAGGGTGCCGCTGTGAACGCCGTCGTCGATGGGCTCTCCGCGCTGGCGGATCCCAGTGTCTTCATGTTCATCGGGCTCGGCCTGGCGCTGGGCATGCTCGTCGGCGCCTTTCCTGGCGTGACGGCGAGTATGGCCGTGGCGCTGGCGGCGGGTTTCACGTTGACGCTCGAGCCGGTCCAAGGGCTCGCCGTCCTGCTGACCATCTACGTCGCGGCCAACTTCGGGGACCGGGTACCGGCCATCCTGATCAACACACCCGGTACGCCGGCGTCGATTGCCACGACGTTCGACGGCTACCCGATGGCCAGGCAAGGCCAGGCCGGCCTGGCCTTGACTGTCTCGGCGTTCGGCTCGGCCATCGGCAGCATCGTCAGCATGGGCCTGTTCCTCGTCGCCGCTGTTCCAGTGGCCGCGTTCGCGTTGAACTTCGGTCCGGCCGAGCTGTTCGCGCTAGTGGTCTTCGGGCTGACGATGATGGTCGGAGTCTCGGGGGCCAGCATCGCCAAAGGGTTGCTGGCCGGTGTGTTCGGGCTCGCCCTGGCCACCGTGGGGCGGGACCCGATCACTGGTGATTCCCGCTTCACCTTCGGCATCAACGACTTGAGCTCCGGCGTGCCGTTCATTCCGGTGATCATCGGGTTGTTCGGCATCGCCGAAATTCTCGATCAAATGCTGACTCACCACTCGGCGACGGCACGGCCCATCAAGCAGTTCGGCCGGTGGTGGCCGACGCGGGCCGAGTCGAAGCGGTTGATCAAGCCGGTGGCGGTGGGCAGCGGCGTCGGCATGGTGGTTGGCGCGGTGCCCGCGGCCGGCGGCGACATCGCCGGGATCGTGGGCTGGGACCGCGCGCGCAGGCTGTCGAAGAAGCCGGAAGAGTACGGCAAAGGGTCGATCGAGGGAATCACCGCTGCGGACACCGCCAGCAATGCGACCTTCGGAGGCTCGCTGACAACCACGATGGCCCTCGGCATACCGGGCGACGCCGTCATGGCCGTCATGATCGGCTCGATGATGATCTGGGGGATCCAGCCTGGTCCGTCGTTGTTCGACCGGAACCCGGACCTGGTGGTCACGATCGCCGCCCTGATGGTGATCGCCACCGTGCTCGCGCTGCTGGTGAGCCTGATCCGGATGCGTGGGATGGTGAAGCTGCTGGACGTGCCCAAGTCATATCTGTGGCCCACCATTCTGATCTTCTGCGTCGTCGGTACCTACGCGACGTCGAACAACGTCTTCGACGTGATCGTCATGCTCGCGGCGGGCGTCGTCGGGCTGGCGTTCAAACGATTCGGGGTGCCGGCCGGTCCGGTGGTGCTCGGATTGCTGCTGGGTGCCCTGGCTGAGGGCAATCTGCGACGGGCCTTGACCATCGGTGGCGTAGAGCAGATCCTCACCAGTCCGATCGCCATGGTCCTCCTGCTGCTGAGCCTGGCCGCGCTGGCCGGTCCGGCACTGCGCCGATACCGCACCCGAACGAAAGAAACGAAAGAGGCTCAATACTGATGAACCGCCCTCAACCCCAGGTCCTGACCGCTTTGACAACGCCGTTCGGACCGGACGGTTCGGTTGATCTGCAAGCCGTGCGCACGTTGGCGGCCAGAGTCCGAGACGCGGGTGTCGACGGGGTGTTCGCCGCTGGAACCACCGGTGAGTTCGTCGCCCTGACTGATCAGGAGCGCCTCGACACGGTGCGGGCAGTCTTGGACGTCTTCCCGCCGGATCAGGTCGTCGCGCATGTCGGTGCCGCCTCGGCACGTCAAGCGGAGGCACTCACCCGAGCCGCCACCCGGGCCGGGGCCCGGCGGCTGGCCGCGATCACACCGTATTTCCTGCCGGCCGGCAGGAAAGCCGTGCTCGACTACTACCGGCGCGTCGTCGACGCGGCCGACGGCGCTCCGGTATACGCATATCTGTTCCACGGGCTGACAAACACCGTGGTCGAGCCGGAGCTGCTCGGCGAGATCGCGGCCATACCCGGTCTGGTTGGTGTCAAGGTCAGCGGGGAGAGCGCCGCCGTCGCCGAGACGATGCTGGCGCATCTGCCGGACGGCTTCGAGTTCTGGTCGGGCAACGACGGCGAGCTGGGTGAGATGCACCGGCTGGGCGCAACCGGCGTGGTCTCGGGCTGCTCCAACGTCTTCCCGCAGGTGTTCGTGGCCCTCGCCGCTGCCGTCGCGGACGGTGATGCACAGCAGGAGATGGAACTGGGCGCCGTGGCCGCGCGCGTCGTCGCCGGGCTGTCGTACGGCATCCCGGCCATGAAGGTCGCGCTCGACGCGCTGAACCTGCCCGGCGGAGCATGGCGGATCGCGCTGGACGATCCGGACGCCGCGACCCGCGCGGATCTGCACGCCCTGATGGGCGAGCTGAGCCCCTGATGGACGCCGAGCCCCTGGCTGCGGGCCTGACAGCGACGGGCCACTGGCGTAGTTTCGTCGTCCGGGACTTCTCTGCCTGGCGGCAGTGTCATGCGCCGACGGTGGCCGACGCCGGCGGGCACCTCGTCGTCGCCTGGTTCGCCGGCGAGCGCGAAGGCGCCCCTGACTCGTCGATCTGGCTGGCACGTGGACACGGTTCGGCCTGGTCAGCGCCGCAGCGGGTGGCCGCCCATCCCGGTGAGCCGTGCTGGAATCCGGTCCTGTTCACCGCGGCCGGGCAGTTGCTCCTGTTCTACAAGGTGGGTTCGCCGATCCCGGCGTGGCGCACCATGGTCATGACCTCCGGCGACGGCGGCCGGACATGGAGCGCGGCGCGCGAGCTCGTCGGCGGCGATCGGGGCGGGCGCGGACCGGTGAAGAACAAACCCATCGTGCTGTCCAATGGGGACTGGCTGGCGCCGGGGTCGACGGAAGGGGAGTGGTGGGACGCGTTCGTCGACCGCTCGAACGACGATGGGCGCACCTGGCAGCGCACGTTCCTGCCACTCGATCACGAAGCCCACGCCGGGCAGGGCGTGATCCAGCCAACCCTGTGGGAATCCGCGCCCGGCCATGTGCATGCGTTGCTGCGCAGCACCAACGGCTGGGTGTGCCGCTCGGACTCCGTAGACGGCGGGCGTAGTTGGTCGCCGGTGCTGCCCACCGGGCTACCCAGCAACAACAGCGGCTTGGACGCCGTCCGGCTGGCGGATGGACGCGTCGTCGTCGTTCATAATCCGGTCGGGCAGGCGTGGGGCGCGCGGACCCCGCTGGTCGTATCCATCTCCGCCGACGACGGCCACACGTGGCGCCGGGTGCGCACGCTCGAGGACGCTCCCGCGCCCACGCATCAGATCGTGGGCGAGCCCACCGGCGTCGTCACCGACGGCGTTGCCGAGTTCTCTTACCCGGCCGTGATTCCGTACGGCGGTGGCGTCGCCGTCGTCTACACCTGGCAACGCCGAGGCATCGCGTTCGCCCACCTGACCAATCTGTGACCTCGACCTCAGCACCGCACGATAGGAGATCTGACGTGGCACGAATCGGAATCATCAGTTTCTCGGACGGCCGGGACTTCGTCCAGGAGGAGACCAACACCTTCGTGGCCAAGGCGGAGGAGCGGCTGGCGGACCGGTTGCGCGCCGCAGGGCACGACGTGGTGCTGGCGGCCGAGCCCATCACGTCGAACGAGCTGGCGGTCCGGGAAGCCCGGCGCATCGCCGACGCCCGCGTCGATCTCACCCTCTTTCACTACGCCGTCTGGGCGTTCCCGCACTTCTCCGCCCTGGCCGCGGCCGAGACCACGGGAGCGATCCTGCTCTTGTCCAACATCGACCCCCAGTACCCCGGCATGGTCGGCATGCTGGCTGCCGGCGGCTCGCTGGACCAGGTCGGCCGGACTCATTCGCGGGCATGGGGCGACATCGGCGACGACGCTCTGGTGCGGCGGGTGTCCGAGCAGGCCCGGGCCGGGCACGCCGTGGCGCAACTGCGTGGCTCCACCTTCGGCCGGATCGGCGGGCGGAGCATGGGCATGTACACAGCCGTCGGCAACCCCGACACCTGGATCGCCAAGTTCGGCATCGATGTGGAGGAGATCGATCAGTGGGAGATCGTCCGCCGCACCGAGTTGCAGGACGCCGCGCGGTTGAAGGCCGGCCGCGAGTGGATTGAACGGCATGCCGCCAGCGTCGAGTACGACGGCAAGCAGCTGACACCGGAGATCCTCGAGCGCCAGATCGGCTCCTACCTGGCCATGCGGGAACTGATCGACGAGTGGAACCTCGACTTCACCGGCATCAAGGGCCAGCCCGAGCTGACCACCCACTTTGCGACGATGGACATCGCCGAGGCCCTCCTCAACGACCCATACGACTGGGACGGCCCGAAGGAGCCGCACGTGTGCGCCACCGAGGTGGATATGGACGGTGCGCTGACCATGCAGATTCTCAAGCGGCTGTCCGGAACACCCGTGCTGTTCGCCGACGTCCGGCACTACTGGGCCGACCGGAACGTGTGGGATCTGGCGAACTCCGGGCAGCACGCCACCTGGTATGCGGCCCGAAGCGACGACCCGGCGGACAACTTGGGCCTGACCAGGTTCATGCCGGAGTCGTTCTATTTCCCGGCCGGGGGTGCGAGCGTACGCCATTTCGCCGCCCCCGGCCGGATGACCTTCGCCCGCCTGTCCCGGTTGGACGGCCGCTACCGGATGCAGGTCACGCTCGGCGACGTGGAGCGGTACGACGACGCGACCAATGAGCAACTGGCCGCGGCGTCGTCGCCGGAATGGCCGCACGCGTTCGCCAGGTTCGACGCGCCCGCCGAGGCGTTCCTGTCGGTGTTCGGCGCCAACCACATCCATGCCGTGCCGGGCGATTGGACCGCTGAGCTGCGCAGTGTGTGCCGGCTGCTCGACGTCGACTACGTCGACCTGGCGCTGGTCGTTGCCTGAGCAGCCACCCCCTTTCCCGCGTTGATCATGGGCAGCTGCCGCCTATTGGGCGTCGAATAGGTGTCATGTGCCCATGATCAACGCGGAGTGTGGGGGCGCTGCGCGCGCGCGTCGTAATAGCGTTAGTCGCATGCAGGAGATGCCTACCCATTCCGTCGAGCCGTCGACCGGTTACGTGCCGACCGATCCGGTGGAACACCCGAACCGCGGCATGTCGGCCGGCGAGGACGATATGACCAGCGGCAACATCACGCACAACAACCCGGGTGCGTATTGCGAGCCGAGTGGTGGACCGACCGGCGACGCCACAGTCGACCAAGCACTGCGCACGCTGGACGGGCTCGAAGGGCGGCCGATCCACGAACACGCGGCCGTGGTCGAGGGGGTCCACCAGGCGCTGCAGGAACGGCTGGCCGACGAACCGATTGATGACCACCCGGCCGACGGACAGGTGTGAGCTGGTGGCCGCACGTCGTCGGCTCGACGCCGAGTTGGTCCGCCGCAAGCTGGCGCGTTCGCGAGAACACGCGGCCACTTTGATAGCCGACGGGCGGGTACGGGTGGCGGGGATGCCGGCGACCAAACCCGCCACCGCCGTCGATCCCGCAGTGGCTCTCGTGGTGATCGATGCCCCGGCTAGTGAGGATTATGTATCGCGCGGTGGTCACAAACTCGCCGGTGCGCTCGACGTTTTCCGTCAGGACGGTCTCGATGTGAAGGGGCGTCGCTGTCTCGACGCGGGCGCCTCGACCGGCGGTTTCGCCGACGTGCTTCTACGCCGCGGGGCAACGAGCGTGGTTGCCGTGGATGTCGGTTACGGTCAGCTGGCGTGGTCGCTGCGCTCCGACGATCGGGTGGAGGTTCACGACCGCACGAATGTCCGCGATCTGACGGCCGGGCTGGTCGGTGATCCGGTGGAGGTGGTGGTGGGCGATCTGTCCTTCATCTCGTTGCGCCTCGTGTTGCCGGCCTTGCGTTCGGTAGCAACCGAAGACGCGGACCTCGTGCTGATGGTGAAGCCTCAATTCGAGGTCGGCAAAGAGCGAGTAGGCAAGGGGGGCGTCGTGCGTGATCCGGCGCTTCGGGCCGAGGCGGTGCACGCGGTGGCGATGGAAGCCGCCGGACTCGGCCTGGGCGTGGCCGGTGTGACGGCGAGCCCGTTGCCCGGCCCCTCGGGGAATGTCGAGTATTTCTTGTGGCTGCGCGCCGATGCCGCGCCGCCGGATCCAGCCGCCGTCGACCGCGCTGTAGAGGAAGGTCCCACATGACGTCCAGCAGTGACAACCGAGCGGTGCTGCTGGTCGCGCATACCGGCCGCAAAGAGGCAAGGCTGGTGGCCGCTGAAGCGGCAGAGCGGTTCGCCCAGCATGGTATCGAGGTGCGCGTCTTGGCTGACGAGTCCGCCGAGCTTCTCGGCATGTCGAGCGCGCTGGCTACCCATGTTGAAGCCGGACCGGAGGCCGCGGAAGGCTGCGAGCTGGTGGTCGTGCTCGGCGGCGATGGCACCATACTGCGCGGCGCCGAGGTAGCCCGGTCCACCAACACGCCGATTCTCGGCGTCAACCTCGGCCACGTGGGGTTCCTGGCCGAATCGGAACGCGACGCCCTGAGCTACACGGTCGATCACGTCGTCAGCCGGGACTATGAGGTTGAAGAGCGGATGACGGTCGACGTCAGGGTGCGCCTGGACGGCCACGTGCTGGCGGACAGCTGGGCCCTCAACGAGGTCAGCGTTGAGAAGGCCAGCCGGGAGAGAATGCTTGACCTGGTCGCTGAGGTCGATGGCCGGGCATTGTCCAGGTGGGGGTGTGACGGTGTGGTGATGGCGACGCCTACCGGCTCGACCGCATACGCGTTCAGCGCCGGCGGACCTATCGTCTGGCCTGACCTGGAAGCACTGCTCATGGTGCCCATCAGCGCGCACGCCCTGTTCGCCCGTCCGCTTGTGGTGTCGCCCTCCTCTGAACTGGCGGTGACGGTGCAACCCACGACGGGGGGAGCGGTGTTGTGGTGTGACGGCCGCCGGCCGGTCGATCTCCCACCGGGGTCGCGAATCGAGGTGCGCCGGGGCCGGTGGCCGGTGCGGCTGGCTCGGTTGCATACCGCACCGTTCACCGATCGGCTGGTCGCGAAGTTCGCCCTGCCGGTCGAAGGCTGGCGCGGGCGCCGCCACGAGTAAAGCGACCCCCGCCCCATTCTCCGTGGGGTATCCCGGCCCGGTTCCCCGTGGGGTATCCCGCCCCATTTCCCCGTTGATCATGGGCAGATGACACCTATTCGGAGCCGAACAGGTGTCATCTGCCCATGATCAACGGGTTGAAGGGGAGGGCGGCGCGCCGACGGATGGCGCCGGCAGGTCGCCAGCGTCGGCTAGGCTGGATTGTCGTGCTACAAGAGATCCGGATCCGTGGGCTGGGCGTCATCGACGACGCTCAGCTTGAGCTTGGGCCCGGCTTGACGGTGGTCACGGGCGAAACCGGCGCGGGAAAGACGATGGTTCTCACCGGCCTCAGCTTGCTGATGGGTGGCCGTGCCGATGGCGGATCGGTCCGCACGGGTGCGGAACGAGCCGTCGTCGAAGGTCGCCTCCAGGTCGAACCAGACGGCCCCGCGGCCATCCGAGCGGCCGAAGCCGGAGCTGACCTCGACGAAGACGAACTTCTTCTGGGACGCACAGTCATGGCGGGTGGCCGCTCCCGGGCCTACGTCGGAGGCCGCAACGCGCCGGCGAGCTTGCTCGCGGAGCTGGCCGAAGACCTCGTCGCCGTGCACGGCCAGAGCGAGCAGCAGCGGCTGCTACGTTCCTCGCGGCAGCGCCTGGCGCTGGACCGCTTCGCCGGCGATGCGGTGGCCACGCCGTTGGCCCGGTACACATCCCGGTACGAGCGGCTGCGCACGGTCGAATCCGAGTTGACCGAAGTAACCACCCGAGCCAGAGAGCGCGCCCAAGAGGCAGATCTGCTCCGGTTCGGCCTCACCGAAATCGAGCGGGTGGATCCTCAGCCCGGCGAAGACGTCGCGTTGCGAGCCGAGGAAGACCGCCTTGCCCATGCTGATGCCCTGCGCACAGCCGCGGAGGCAGCTCATCGCGGGCTGTCGGCCGACGAAACCGGCCCCGACGAGCTCGACGCCTTGACCCTTCTCGGCTCGGCTCGGCAGGTACTCGAGCATGAGCGCGGCCACGACGAGCAACTGGCTGGACTGGCTGACCGGCTCGCCGAGGCCACCTATCTGCTGGGCGACATCGCCGCGGACCTGGCGTCCTACGCCAGCGCCATCGACACCGACCCGGCGCGGCTGGCCGAGGTTCAGGAACGACGTTCGTTGCTGGCGGACCTGATTCGCAAATACGGGGAGGACTACCCACCCACAGAACCCGGCACGCAGGAAGAACTCACCGATCCGGCTGTGTTCAGCGCGATCGACGGGGTTCTGGCCTGGGCCGAGCGCGGATCACGCCGCCTGCTCGAACTCGACGGCGACGACGAACGCGTGAACGCCCTGCGGGAGGAGCGCGACACCCTCGGCACCGAGCTGGCGGATCTGGCTGCGGAGATCACCAAGGCTCGAACCGAAGCCGCCCAGCGTTTCAGCGAGGCTGTCGGTGCCGAGCTGACCGCGCTGGCGATGCCGCATGCGCGGGTAGTGGTCGACGTCCGTCCTCGTGGTGGAACGGCGAGCCGGCGGACGAGGAACGAGGGAGCCGGGGAGCGTGACCGTGGGGATGGAACAGCGAGCCGGCGGACGAGGGACGAGGGAGCCGGGGAGCGCGACCGTGGGGATGCCGTAGGCGAACTCGGACCGCACGGTGCCGACGAGATCGAGATCCTGTTCAGTGCGCACAACAGCGCCCAGCCGCGACCCTTGGACAAGGGCGCATCCGGCGGCGAACTGTCGCGGCTCATGCTGGCCATCGAGGTGGTCTTCGCGGGCGCGGATCCGGTGCCGACATTCGTGTTCGACGAGGTCGACGCCGGCGTCGGTGGCAAGGCAGCAGTGGAGGTGGGCCGGAGGCTGGCCGCGCTGGCGCGGCACGCACAAGTCCTCGTCGTCACCCATCTACCCCAGGTCGCCGCTTTCGCCGACCGGCATCTCACCGTCGTCAAATCCGACGACGGCAGCGTCACCAGCAGCAATGTTCAGACGTTGGATGACCCCGCTCGAGTCCGGGAACTGTCCCGCATGCTCGCAGGGCAAGAGGACTCGGCATCGGCGCAGGCACATGCCGAAGAGCTGCTGGCCGCTGCCGCGGCGAGCAAGAACAGCTCGCCCCGCACCACCACCGGCCGGGCCAATACGGCGGGGCGAGACGCGATTCGTGGCCCGGACATGGCAGGATTCGAGCAGTGAGGATGCCCATATTGCGCCGTCGCAGGTCTGACGATCTGCCAGGGATCAGTGGCACCGCCCGGCTGGATCATCGGACCAAGAACTTGACCAAACGGCTCAAGCCGGGCGAGATCGCCATCATCGACCACCTTGACCTCGATCGGGTCAGCGCCGAGGCGCTAGTGGCCTGCGAGGTCGGCGCTGTGATCAACGTCCGGCCGTCGGTCAGCGGCCGGTACCCCAACCTCGGCCCCGACATCATCGTCGAAGCCGGTATACCGCTAATTGACGACGTTGGCCCCGACCTGTTCAGCGAAGTCCAAGAGGGCGAGACGCTGCGCGTGGAAGGCGACGCCATCTTCCGCGACGCCCAACACGGCGGCAAGGCGGTGGCGCACGGGTTCCGGCACACCGAGGAAAGCCTGGCCAAGCTGATGCACGACGCCCGGGAAGGGCTGTCCGCGCAGCTGGAGGCTTTCGCCGCCAACACCATGGAGTTCCTCAAGCGGGAACGTGAGCTGTTGCTCGACGGCGTGGGTGTGCCAGAGGTTCGAACGAGTTTCGAGGACCGGCATGTGCTCATCGTCGTGCGCGGCTACGACTACAAGCACGACCTCGTGGCGTTGCACCCGTACATCCGGGAGTATCGGCCCCTCTTGGTGGGCGTCGACGGCGGTGCGGACGCGTTGCTGGAGGTCGGCCTCAAGCCGGACATGATCGTCGGCGACATGGACTCGGTGTCCGACGACGCCTTGCAGAGCGGTGCTGAACTCGTCGTCCACGCCTATCGCGACGGTAGGGCCCCCGGGCTCGGGCGCCTCGAGCGTATGGGCTTGTCCGGCGTGCCGTTCCCGGCCGCTGGTACCAGCGAGGACATCGCGATGCTGCTCGCTGACGACAAAGGCGCGCAGCTGATCGTGGCGGTCGGCACACATGCCACGCTGATGGAGTTTCTCGACAAGGGCCGGTCCGGTATGGCGAGCACATTCCTGACCCGCCTTCGAGTGGGAGGCAAGCTCGTCGACGCCAAAGGCGTGAGCCGGCTGTATCGTAGCCGGGTATCCAGTGGTCTGTTGTGGCTGCTGGTGCTGGCCGGCGTGGTGTTGGTGGCCGCAGCCCTCTTCTCCACCCCCACCGGACAGGCCTACCTCGATGTTGTGGGCTCGTGGTGGGACCGATTCTCCTTCTGGCTTCGAGGACTGTTCTGACGTGATCGATTTCCGATATCACCTCGTCTCGATCATCGCGATCTTTTTCGCGCTGGCCGCTGGGATCGTGCTGGGCGCGGGTCCCCTGAGCGACACGATCGACGACACCCTGACCGATCAGACCAGTGATCTGCGCGAGGACAACCGTCGGCTGCGCGAGCAACTGGAGACTGCCAACGAAGAACAGGCCTACCAGGAGGCCTTCGTCAACGAGATCACGCCGCGGCTGGTGTCGGATCAGCTCGAAGGTGAGCGCGTTGCCGTCATCGCGTTGCCCGGCGCCAGCGAGGACACCGTCGAAGAGGTCAGCGAGGCGCTCGAGCGTGCCGGCGCGGAGGCCGATCTCACGGTCAGCATCGAGCCGGCATGGACGGATCCAGACTCCGAGCCGGTGCTGGACCAGCTGGCTACCGAAATGGTCTCCAGCGGTACCGAGTTGGGTGCCGGCAACGGCTTCGACCGTGGCGCTGCGGTACTCGCTGCCGCGTTGCTCAGCCGCTCGCCGGAGAACGGCGAAGCAGACGCGCCCGCCCGCACCGTCGACACGATGGTTGTCACGGCGTATGAGGAAGCCGGGATGATTCAGCTCGGACATGACGCGTCGACGACACCGACGATGGCCGTCGCCGTGGCCGGCCCAGTGTCGGGCGACGACGCCGACGAGCGGCTGTCCCGGCTGCTCAAGCTGACCGATGAGCTGCGGGCGAACAGCGACGGCGTAGTGGTAGGCGGCCCACCGGCAACTGCGCAGAACGGGCTCGTGGCAGCGCTGCGCGGCGCCGACGTCGAAGACGATGCCGACGAGGTCTCGACGGTGGACGTCATCGACCTGCCGACCGGTCGCGTCGCCGCCGTATTCGCCCTCGCCGAGCAGCAACGCGGCGGATCCGGACACTACGGCATCGTGGGTGACACCGACGGAGCGCTGCCTCCCGTGCAGGACTCGGATGCGGAGGACGACGACGAGGACCCCGGCACCGACGACGGGTCTGACTCCGACGACGAGGACCCCGAAGACCCCGAGGACGTCGAAGACGAGGCCGACGAGGCAGGCAACAACTGATGGGCGCCGTATTCCAGGCCGCGCGCCTCGTGGCCGGGGCAGCCGTCGCCGGAGCCGCTACCTGGGCGCTTGCCCGACGCTGGGTGCCACACCCGCCGGCGCTCCCGACCCCGCCCGGCCAGGACCAGCCGGTAGAGGCGGCCGAAACCTGGCAGCGCAAGAATTTCCACGGTGAGAGCGTGTCGTTGGTGGCCGGACCGGCGCTGGCAGCCGGTGCCGCGGCCGGCATCGCGCTGGCACCCGGCGCCAGCCGCGGAGTTCGAGCCGCGGGTGTCGGCACGGCAATGGCCGTCGGTGCGGTTGGCCTCTACGACGATCTCACCGGCGACTCGTCTAGCAAAGGGTTGCGCGGGCACCTGGTCGCGCTGCGCGGCGGCGAGGTCACCAGCGGCGCGGTGAAGGTGGGCGTTATCGGTCTGGCCGGACTCGCCGGCGCGGCATTGGTGAGCGAGAACGCCTTCGATGCTGCCGTCGGGGGTGCCGCCGTCGCCGGCCATGCGAACGTGGTGAACCTGCTTGATCTGCGTCCAGGCCGCGCGGGCAAGTCCGCACTGCTGCACGCCCCTTTGGTGCTGACCGGCCCGGGCGGCGCGGTGGGTGCGGCCGCACTTGGCGCGACCGTCGCGGCTCTGCCGGACGATCTCGGTGAGCGGACAATGCTCGGGGATGCCGGGGCGAACGTCCTCGGCGCTCTGCTCGGGCTGGCGATGGTGGCACGTGAGGGACGCCGCGCCAGGCTGGCACACCTGGCCGTGGTGACGGCCCTGACCTTGGCCAGCGAGAAGGTGAGTTTCACCAAGGTCATCGAGGGTACGCCGGTGCTTCGTGATCTCGACCGCCTCGGCCGGCGCCCGTAGCCCGTATGCGGGCGCGACGTGTCGCGGCCGGCGTCACCGCTGGTATTGCTGGTGGCGCCGCGCTGATCGCCGCGATCAGCGTGATCGCGAGGGTGGTGGGCTTCGGCCGTCAGCTTGTCTTCCAGTCCACAATCGGCCAGACCGTGCTGGGCGAGATCTTCGCGACCATCAACGCGTTGCCGAACGTCGTCTTCGAGATTGTTGCCGGCGGAGCGCTGGCCAGCGTCGTCGTACCCCTGATAGCCGCTGCCGCTAGCCGCGGCGACACCGAGCACGTGCGGCAGACGGTCTCCGCCCTGCTTGGGTGGACGCTCATCGTCCTGGTGCCGGTGGTGTTGCTGGGGGCGCTGCTGGCCGGGCCGATCGTCGAGCTGATGTTGCGGGGGAGGGGTGGCGCGGAAGGCGCCGAGGTGGGGCGCACCATGTTGCTGGTCTTCTTGCCGCAGATCCCGCTGTACGGGATCGCGGTCGTGACGGCGGGTGTGTTGCAGGCACACCGGCGGTTTCTCGCCGCGGCGCTCGCTCCCATCGTGTCGAGCCTGGTGGTGGCCGGGACATTCGTGGTCTTCGCCAGAGTGTTTGCCGGCGGGGACCGCAACGATCTCGCCACCCTGGATCGTCGTTCGGAACTGATCCTCGCCGGAGGAACCACCACCGGTGTGCTGCTCCTGACGCTGACCACCTTCGTGCCGATGCTGCTGCGAGTCACCGGGCTGCGACCCACGTTGACGTTCCCGCCCGGTGTGGCGCGCCGGGCGGCCAGCCTGGCCGGTGCGGGCATCGTGACGCTGACCGCCCAGCAGCTCGCGTACTTGATGTCATACCTGATGTCCAACGAGCACGCCGGCACCGGCGGTGCGGTGACCTTCCTGAACAGCTGGATGGTCTACTTGCTGCCCTATGCCGTCCTGGCGGTGCCGATCGCGACAGCGGCGTTCCCCCGGCTGACCACTCATGCCGCCGATGATCATGATGCCTATGCGCGGACCCTGGCGGGATCTACTCGTGCGGTTCTGGCCGCGTCCGGTGCCGGTGCCGCGGTCCTGATTGCCACGGCCTGGCCGGTGGCGGCCTTCTTCGGGCTGCTCGATCATGGCGACGTGCCGATCGAACGGATGGCCTGGGCGCTCGTTGCGTTCGCACCCGGGCTGCTGGGTTATGGGCTGGTCGCGCATCTGGGACGGGCATTGTATGCGCGTGGACGGGGCCGGGCCGCGGCCACAGCCACGGCCAGCGGCTGGTTGCTGGTCCTGGTGATGGCCGTGGTTCTGGCCAGTAACGTGGAAGAAGAACGCGTGACCGCGGCGTTGGGTCTGGCCCATTCGGCAGGGATGACGTTGGCCGGCATCTTGCTGCTGCGGGCGGTGGCCAAGGATTCCGGCCGGGAGGCGCTAGCTGGAGTCGGCCGCTCGCTGGCCGGCGTGATCGTGGGCGCGGCGGCCGGGGGCGCCGCCGGCTGGTGGGTCGCGGCATCGTTGCCGGACAGCAGTTCCGGCACGATCCTGACGTCGGGCGTGCTGTCGGCGCTGACGGCAGTTGTGGTCGCTCTGCTGGTGATTCTGGCCACAGACCGCAAAGCTCTTGCGGTCGTGTTGAGAAAATGAATCAAGAAGGTCTCAATCTGGTGATCGGCATCGGAACGGCGGCACAACGCTGTGATCGTTGGGGTGGGGTGTCGTCGCGGCGTAGCCCGCGCCGGACAGCAGTGCGCCGCCGGGTGCGTTCATGATCACTGGGTAGAGGGGGAGACTATGCGCAGGAAGAGGAAACAGTGACCGAGCCGATTCGCGTGACCATCGTGCTGTCGACGAGCAGCGGAGGAGTGGGCCGGCACGTGCGCTCCGTCGTCGACCGGCTACCTGCGCTCGGGGTTCGTCCCTCTGTTGCCGCTCCGGTGGCCACCGGCGAGCACTTCGGCTTCATCCCGGCTCGCAACGGAGTCGGCGCCGCCGCCGGCCGGGCAGGGCGCGGCCCAGAGCCCCGCGACACCTCCGAGCCGGCCCGGCCGCTCGACGAGGATGTCGTCCCCGGCGGACCCGTGCCGTTCACGGCTGTCGAGATCTACACCCGGCCCCGGCCGGTCCAGGATTTCCAAGCGGTGCGGCAGTTACGCAGCCTGATCCCGCATACCGACGTCATCCACGCGCACGGGTTCCGCGCTGCCGCGCTCACCGGCCTGGCACTAGGGCGCCGCCGGCCCGGCCGCACCCCGCTGGTGGCGACGTGGCACAACGCCGTTCTGGGCAGCTCATCGCGCCGGTTCGTGCTGACCAGCCTGGAACGCCTTGCCGCCAAGCGCGCCGACATGACCCTCGGCGCATCTCTGGACCTCGTCGAGCGCGCCAGCATGCTAGGAGCGGGCGATAGCCGCCTGGCTCCGGTGGCGGCGCCGGCCATGGCCCCACCGGTACGTAGCCGTGAGCAGATCCGTGCCGAGTTCGGTGCCGGTGACCGGCCGGTGGTCCTTGCGGTCGGCCGGTTGGCACCACAGAAGGACTACGACACATTGCTGGCCGCCGCCGCGCTGTGGCAGCAGCGAGAGCCGCGCCCATTGCTGGTCGTCGCCGGCGACGGCCCGGAGATGGACCGGCTCCGGCGCGATGCCGACAACGCCCGCATCGACGTGCTCTTCCTCGGCCGTCGCGACGACGTGCCAGACCTGCTGGCCGCGGCCGACACCTACGTCATCACCTCCACATGGGAGGCCCGGGCCCTGGTTGTCCAGGAGGCGATGCGAGCCGGCGTACCCGTCGTCGCCACCGCCGTTGGTGGCCTTCCGGAGCTGGTCGGCGATGACGCCAAACTGGTTCCACCGGGCGAGCCCGCGGCCGTAGCCTCCGCGGTGACGAAGCTGCTGGACGAGCCCGAGCTTGGCCGTGAGCTCGCCGAGCGTGGGCGGCAGCGGGCGGCGCACTGGCCCGACGAAGACGCTACCGCTGCGCAACTGGCAGCGATCTACGCCGAGCTCGTGAGGTAGGTCGACCCTACGGTCCTGGGAGCCCGCCCCGGACCCCGGACCCCGGACCCCGGACCCCGGACCCCGGACCCCGGACCCCGGACCCTCCGGTTCATGGATCCTCTCCTTGCCCAGCAGACTCGGTCGGAGAGAGGCTTCGCCATCGGCCTCCCTCGCTGATGCCCACCACACCATGGAGAGAATCCATGAACCGGAGGGTTGCGCGGCCGTGTACGCTGCGGTTTCGTACGCCGGACCGCAGACATGCCCACCACACCATGCAGACTTCGGCCCCCGGAACATAGCGCGGCGGGGCTTGGCGGCGGAAGCAAACGAGCAATTAGGCGACGGCGGTGTTGATGATGGCTGTGCGCTGGCGCCAGTGGGACCAGTAGGCACCCTTGTAGCCGAGTATGGTCAGATGTAGCAGGAACGGGTTGTCGGCGTAGTTGTTGTCTTCCTGGGACAGCCCCGGGGCGGTCGGCAGCATCACCCGGTGCCGTTCGTTGTCCGGCACCCAGTCCCAGAGCAGCTGCAGACTGGTCAGCCATCGTGTGTTCGGGCCGAGCCGACCACGTCCTTCGGGCAGGTCCGGGGAGAAGTAGTACACCGGCCGGAAATCCCCGGAGGGCGCGAACATGAATTGTCGCTCGTACTCGACGGGTCCGGAGCATTTGGCCGCAGGCGTGAGCAGGATCGGTTCGGTGGCGGTGTTGGATTGCAGACCGGGTACGGTCCACATGCCGCCGCTCGTCTCAGCCAGCCGCTGACCCAGCGGTGAGTACGGGAACACCCGGATCCCCAGGGTGTATCCGACGACGGTCGCATCCAGCGATTGCAGGGCGTCAACGCAGGCGCGCATCGTGTGTTCGGTCTCGCCCGGCATTCCGAGCAGCGCCTCCACCATGGTGAGCATCCCGTGATCGGAGGCCAGCCGGCACAGCCGGCGCACATCGTCGAACGTGTAGAACCGGGTCCCTTTTGCGCTCACCTTCCACCCGTCGAGAAGTTCATCGCGCACGTGATCGGGGGCGACGTTGATGCCCGCGCAGCCGGCGCGGGCCAGCAGCTCGGCGTACTCTTCGTCGAACGGTGCGGGCTGGACATAGATCCACAGCCGTAGCTGGTGCAGGGGGGACGAGGCGTCGGACTCCTTGCGGCGGATGATCTCACGCAGGACCGCCTTGCTGTGGGCGATGTTGAGATTGAACTCGCTGTCGGTGGTGTGTAAGTCGTGAACGCCCTGCGCGGTGAGAGACTCCATTTCGTCCACCACGGCCGTTTCGGCGCGACGCGCGAACTGATGCCCCTTGGCGTCAGGCTCGACGCAATGGGTGCACGCGAAGCTGCACCCGTTCTTGGTGAGGATGTTTCCGAGTCCACCGTGCCGGTAGTACGCGAGATTGTCGACCCGACGGGGCACACCTGAACGGCGGGCGTATGGAGTAGAGCGGTTTACCAGCGAGACACGGCCGAGCCCGGCACGCCCATCTGGTTGGGGCGCCTGGTGTACTCCGAGGACCGGATCGTTGATGATCAAGCCCGCCACCGTCGTCGGCGCCCGGCCTTTGTCCAGCGTGGAGGCGAGATCCACGATGGTCACTTCACCTGGCCCTTTCACGCCGAACTCGATGCCGAAATACTCGACCAAGGCGAACGGCATCGACGAGAAGCCGACGCCGCCGGCAACGATAGGCGCATGAGAATGGTGCCGGATCGCCCGGATGATGTCGCGGTGCGAGTCCAGGAATACGCGCTGCTCTTGCGGGTAGATCGTGTCAGTGTTGCGAATGGTGACGCCGACGAGTATCGGATCACGGTTCGAGAAGAAACGGGCAATCGCGTGCCGCCACAGCTCCCGGCGCAGGGTGAGGTCGAGCACCTCCACGTCGAAACCGGCAGCTTCCAGCGACGTCGTCAAGATGTCGAGCGCATACGGGGTAATAGGAGGGTGGACGAGGTTCGGATTGACCAATGTGACGAGCTTCGGGCTCAACGCAGCTCCTTCGCGATCAGCCCGGCACACTGAAGAAGTCGGGCCGGGGCCGACGATGCCCAGGATCATGACACTTCGGCGAGCTGTGCACAGGGGCCAATTGATGAGCCAGTAGTCTGGGCGGCCGGTGTCCTGCAACCGTGCACAGAACCTGGCGGAAAGTGGATCAAATGCTGCGGAATCTGTACGCCTTGTAGGGGGCCAGTATTTCTATCGTGATGGGCGGGGCGGTTCTCACTTCCGACGAAGGGAATCGTGGTGGAATCAGGAAAGCCCATCTGGGACGTCATCAGGCACGCTCGGGATGGGAAGGGCCTTAGCCAACGTGAGCTTGCCGAGCGCCTCGCGGCGGTATCGGGAAAGACATCTGTGACGCGAGACGATGTGAAGCGGTGGGAAACCGGCAAGCGGATTCCGCGGCCGGCATGGCGGCACTGGCTCGCCGATGTCCTCGAGATCCCGGTGGAACGACTGGACGTGGCCGCGCGGCTGGCGCGTCACGCTCGCAGGTGCCGGGTCAGCTCAGTGGCGCCAACACGGCCGTGAAGTGCCGTAATGTGCCGGCCTGTTCGACTATTCGATAGCCGGGGACCTCCGCGGCTTTGGAAGCGACGCGCGCGGCCACCTCGGCTACGTACTCAAGATGACTCTTCGTGTACACGCGCCTCGGAAGCGTGAGCCGGACCAGTTCGCGGGGGGCCGCGACATCTGGTCCACCGGAGGGATCGACCCGGCCGAATACCAGTGTGCCGAGATCGCAACCCCGGATGGCACCGGCCAGGTAGAGCTCGTTCGCTAAGGCAGTTGCGGGGAAAGCTAGGGCGGAGATGTGCGGTAGTAGGAGACGCGCGTCTATGTAGACGGCGTGACAGCCAGTCGGTTCAACAACTGGCAGGCCGGCCGCTGCGAGCTGGTCACCGAACCAGCGTGCCGACTCGGCTCGGTACCGCAAGTAGTCTGGATCGGTCACTTCCCGTAGGCCTTGTGCCAGCGCGTCGAGATCGCGCCCGGCCAGCCCGCCATAGGTGGGGAAGCCCTCGGTCTCGATCAGCCGGTTGCGGCATGCGCGTGCAAGATCTGCGTCTCGCACGGCGATCATCCCGCCGATGTTGCCGATGCCGTCTTTCTTCAGACTTGCCCAGCAACCATCCGCCATCGCGAACGTAGCCCGTGCCACGTCACGAGGCGCCGAGTTCGCGTACGACTGGTCGCGCTGAGTCACGAGATAGGCGTTCTCGGCGAACCTCGAGGCGTCGAGCAGCAACATGACTCCGTGCCGGTCGCACAGTTCGCGCACGGCGGCCACGTTCGCCGGTGATACCGGCTGGCCGCCGCCGGCGTTGTTCGTGATGGTGAGAACCACACACCGAACTCGGCCGACGCCGGACTCGTGAAGATGCTCGTTGAGCGCCACGAGGTCGATGTCGCCGCCGAACGGTTTGGAGGCGTTCTGCTCCACTGGTAGGTCTACTGCTATCGCGCCGGCCGCCTCGACGCTGGCCCGGGTGGTGTCGAAATGGGTATTGCTGACCGATACGTCGCCGGGGCTCAGGGCACTTGTGAGCAGGATTCGCTCGGCCACACGTCCTTGATGTGCCGGGATCACCTCCGGGAAGCCAGTGAGTTCCTCGACGACTGACTCGAAGCGCTCGAACGAGCGTGCTCCGGCGTAGGACTCGTCACCTCGAAAGAGAGCGGCCCATTGCTCGGCCGACATCGCGCTGGTCCCGGAGTCGGTCAACAGGTCGATGGTGATCATCCGGGCCGGCACGCGGAACAGGTTGTAGCCAGCGTTGGACAGCATGGTCCGTCGTTCCTCGCTGGTAGGGAACGGAATCGGCTCGACGGCTTTGATCCGGAACGGTTCCATGAAAGCGGGCACTGTCGCGGTCCTTTCCGAGCGGGATGTGAGGAGATCAGGCGAGGAATTCCGACCAGTCTGCGCGATGCGACGACCCGGCAACAGGGGCCAGTTTGGAGGCCGACCGACCGGTCTGATAGGGGCTCGTTTGTAGTCATTGGTGACATCAGGTCAGCAGAGCGGTACCGTTCTTGGATCTCGTGTCCTCAGGTTTACGGCAACACGGGGGTACTGGCCGATACCTGGCGATCGTGTGTGCGGGGGTGCGTGGCGCCTTGCCGGGCACCTGACTGGGTAGGGCGAAGGAAGAAGGGGAAGCTGATGGCTGCCTTGCCCCTCGAACGTTTCGAGCTGTTTCGTTCGCAGGATCTTGACGAGACCCGTGAGATCGTGGGACGGATCTTCTGCGAACACCGGCTGGACCTCGCAGGGAGGGACCACAGACTAGACGCCCGGATGCATTCGCATCGCCTCGGGCAGATCGTCGCCAACTTCATGTGGTACGGGGGCGACGTCTACATTGAGCCAGGTTTGCTCGATACTTTCTACGTTGTTCAGATTCCGCTGTCCGGCCGTAGCGTGGTCCACTGCGGTAACAAGGAGGTGTATTCCACGTCCGCTATCGGTTCGGTCATCTCACCTACCGAGTATCTCCGGCAGCGTTGGTCTCCGGATTGCCAGCAGATCATTATCCGGATCGAGCGCACGGCACTGCAGGCGCATCTGCGTGACATCCTCGGGGTGCCGCTGTGGGAGCCCTTGGTGTTCGAGCCCGAGTTCCGGATCACCGACGGCCCCGCGGCCAGCTGGGTTCGCTGGTGCCACGCTCTGATCCATGAGCTCGAGCAGCCGGAAGGGCTGATATTCAACGAGTATGTGGCCCGTCAAGCTGAGTACACACTCATGTCCGGTCTGCTGGCGGCGCAACGGCACAACTATTCTGAGTTCCTCGAGGAAAAGAAGCTGCCGGTCGTGCCTTCTCGCCCGGTGAAAACCGCGCGAGAAATGATCGACGCACATCCGGAGTGGTCCCACACCGTCCAGAGCCTTGCTGGGTACGCGCACGTCAGCGAGCGCACTCTGCAAGCCGGGTTCAACGAGGTACTGCAGACAGGCCCCAAGGCGTACCTGACCGACGTGCGCATGCAACGGGCACACCAGGAGCTCTACGCCGCGGCGCCCGGTACTACCACGGTTTCCACCGTCGCTCGTCGGCTGGGCCTCAACCATGTCGGCCGATTCGCCGCCGAGTACAAAAGGCGCTTTGGCGAATTGCCCTCGGAAACGCTGCGGCGATGACGACCCGGCGATGACCACGCGGATGGCGTGGTCATCGTCGACCGGTCTGGTCCGTGTTCAGGTGTACAGGCCCAATTCGTGGACCCTGTCGCAGGCTTCTTTCAACAGAAAACGCACGGTGGGTACCAAGGCCTCGACGTCTTCTGCGCTGACCTGGTTGTCCCGCCCGATGGGGTTGTCCAACGTCAGCAGCCGGCGTCGTAGCAGTTCGAGATGTTCGAATTGGGTGCCGAGCTGCGCGACGACGGCTCGGTTGGCCGAGGCACGATCGGCGCTGGCACTGAGCCGGAGACCTTGTGCGGCGAGCAGACCGGCGCCGATCAGCCGGGCGCTCTGGCATACGAGGATGAACGCGGAGGCAGGCGCCAGGGTGGATACGTGATCGGCGGCGCTCAGATGGTGGGATGCATGGTCGAAATAGGGTGTGCCATCGGCGGCTTGCCCGCTGATCATCTCGAGTTCGCCGTCGTCCACCAGCCTGTTGATCACCTCGAAGCCGAGATGTGGTGGATCCGCCGGTGCGGGCAACCCATCCGGCGGGGTGGTTGGCCTCACGTGGACGACCGGTGTGCTCACGTGCTGCTGTGGAATGCCCGGCGCGAGTCGGTGGTGGGAGGCTGACCCGCTTGCGCCTGCTTTCCGGGTGGCGGAGACGATCCGGTACCGCACGGGCCGCTTCAGCCGCTTCTCGGCCCGTTTAGCCGCGGAACGCAGAGCGTCCCGGCTGGGTGCGTCGCCGTCGTGCACGGTGAGCCGGACCTGGATGTTGTCCGGTTCCGGTCCGGGAATTCCGGCGAACCGCTCAGCCCATGTGCTGGTCAGAGCTATCCTGGCGATACCTGAGACTTGGCCGAACTCTTCACCGATCACCTGCGGCACGCCGTACGAGAGCCGGATGAGTTCGGTCAGAGGGCCGAGGATAGGCTTGTCTGCCGCGGCTTGAGTCAGCCGGATCGCTCCGTCGTTCCTGGTGATCAGGATGCCGGCATCGGCCAGCAGCTGTGCTTCCTTCGAGACTGAAGCCAACGACGCGCCGGCGTGATCGGCCAGTTCGGTCAGGCTGAAAGCCCGCGTCGGGTTGAGCAGGACCGCCGCCAGTACGCCGGCGGCGACCCGGGAGCGGAAAACCGGAAGCAAGGCTGGAGTGCCCTGCATCCGGCGTCCGTTCGAGGATGTTTCTGGTTCCGCCGTGGCGCCGGCGGCGTTGCCCAGGCGGTTCAGCCGGCGGGCTGCTGCCGCGCCGGCATCGAGCTGTTCAGGCGGTACTTTGAGCACCGCCGAGAGCCACAGGCGCCATTCCGTGCGGGGCACTTGCCGGCCGCGTTCCCACCGGGCTACCCGGTCGCGGCCCATAGTGGGCCGGCCGGAGATGGTGGCGAGTTCGTGGGCCAGCGTGTACTGGCTCATGCCGAGCTTGTGTCGAGCCGAGCGGATGATCTGACCGATCGGCGGGGGGACGTTGGCAGTCATGTGCTGGTCACCTTCTTCGTGAGCCCATCCGTTCCGGGGTTGGATAAGCCTCCCGCGGTGACAGTACGAGGTGTAGGTGTCCTCCGGCAGTTCGTTTTATGCGAATGCTGGGCCACTTTGCGAGAACTCTCGCCCGGAGTGCGGAAGGTCTCGGTGGAAGGCGTCCCCGCGACTAGCCAGGACTCTCAAACTGACATTCAATTCAGCAAATTGATCAATGCTTTGTCGAATCGGGCGAGGGTTTCGTCGAGTTCATCCGGCCCGTGGGCGGCCGAGACGTACCAGACGCCTCGCGGTGCCACCCAGATGCCGTGGTCGATTAGCATGCCTGCGAACTCTTCGTAGCGTGCGAGGTCGAGGTGCTGCAGGGTGCGGTGGTCGGTAACCACCGTGTTGGGATCACCGAATGAGATGTGGAATGCCGCAGGCAGGCCTGCCACGCGCAACGGCACCGCATGCTTGGCGGCGAGGGTCCGTAGTTCGGCCATCAGCGTAGTGCCTTGCTCGGCGATGTGATCGTAGGGCGGATCGTCGCGCATGAGATTCAAGGTGGCCGCTACGGCGGCCATGTTCGGTACTGCGCCATTGAACGTGCCGGCGTGAGTAATCTCGCCGGTGCCGAACGGAGCCATCAGCTCCGCCGCGCCAGCGAGCGCCGCCACCCCATAGCCCCCGGCCATCGCCTTGCCGTAGGTGGCTAAGTCAGGTGTGACTCCGTAGTAGCCGGCAGCGCCGGCGAGCCCGAGCCTGAATCCGGAGATCACTTCGTCGAAGATCAGCACCACGCCGTACCGGGTGCACAGCTGGCGGACCCGTTCTAGGTAGCCGGGGAGCGGTTCGATCACGCCGGAGTTGATCATGACGGGCTCCATGATGATCGCCGCCGTCCGGGAGCCGTAAAGCCGCAACGTCTCCGCGACCGCCTCGGCGTCATTCCATGGCAGGATGATGACGTCATCGAGATGGCTGCCGAGCTGACCGGCGCTGGCCACACCCCAGACGCCGTCTCGTGGTGCGACGAGCATGTTGTCCAGCCAGCCGTGATAGTGCCCCTCGAATCTCACGACCTTGGTCCGGCCGGTGGCCGCACGTGCAGCGCGAATGGCGGCCTGGACCATCTCAGTGCCAGTAACGCCGAAGCGGATCATGTCCGGCCACTCGAGGGCCTTGCAGACGGACTCGGCGGCCACGATCTCCACCGAGTGCTGACCACCGAGAATCAAACCGTGCTCGCTGACCTCGTGTACCGCTTCCACCACACTCTTGGGTGCATGACCGAGCAGGTTCGGGCCTTGGCCTAGCACGTAGTCCACGTAGCTGTTGCCGTCCACATCCCACAGCCATGCCCCCTCGGCGTGATCGAAGAACACCTTTGGCGCCGCGAGGCGGATGTTGGAGTGCACTCCGCCGGGGGTCCGCTCACAAGCTTTCAGATGCAACTCGTTCGAACGTGTGCGTTGTGGGACGGCGTCGCTCATGAGGGCTCCCTCGCCAAAAGAAGATCAGCGGTCGCAGAGAAACACGCGAACGAACTGGCTAGTGAAACTAGTGTTTCATTAGCGTATCCGCGACAGTGGAGCTATACAAGCACGCGCCCACAGCGACTGTCAGGAGGCCTCTTTCCTTCCGAGGTGGTTGGCGGCGTTGATGAGTAGCGCCGCCGCTTGTTCGATGTGTTTCATAGTGAACCGGCTGGCGGGCCCGCTGATGCTGAGAGCGGCGGGGATGTTGGTGCCGTGGACGGCGACGGCGACGCAGCGGCCGTCGATGTCGTTCTCGCGGTCGTCGATCGCGTAGCCGCGGCGGCGTACCTTGGTGAGGTCGTCGAGGTAGTCGTCGATGGTGGTGATCGTGTTGGTGGTGCGTGCACTCAGATCGGTGCGCTCGAGGATTTCGCGGACGCGAGCCTCGGGTTGGAGGGAGGCGATGGCCTTGCCGAGGGCGGTGCAGTGCAGGGGATCACGGCTGCCCTCGTCTCTGGACATCCGGACGTCGCGGTGGCTAGGGACGGTTTCGACGTAGACCACGTTCTTGCCGGTGAGGACGCCGAGGTTGGCTGTTTCTCCGGTGTCGTTGCGTAGTGACTCGAGCCATGGCCTGGCGCGTTCCTGCAGGATGGTCAGGGCGCGTGACTGCATACCCACGAAGCCGAGGCCGAGGCGGTATTGCCCGTTGGGGTCGCGTTCCACCCACTCGGCGGCTTCGAGTGTCCAGAGATACCGGAACGTGGTGGGCTTGGCGAGGTCGATCGTGGAGCTGATCTCCGCAAGTGAGAGTCCTTCGACGGACTCTTGCATCAGGTTCAGCATGGTGATGACGCGCTCGACGGAGCGGTTGGTGTAGTTGCGGTCGAGCTCCGGGGAAACGCTTGCCCGCGTAGGGGCGTCGTTGACATCGATCGCTTCTTCGCCTGTGGCTTCATCCCTGGTGTTGTCGACCTGTTGTCGCGGGGCCCTCCGCCCCTGGCTGCGCTTGCGTGGCATGCTCGTCTCC
The DNA here is from genome assembly GCF_010122465.1 of Phytoactinopolyspora mesophila. Classification (NCBI taxonomy): domain Bacteria; kingdom Bacillati; phylum Actinomycetota; class Actinomycetes; order Jiangellales; family Jiangellaceae; genus Phytoactinopolyspora; species Phytoactinopolyspora mesophila. Next base: position 34,258 of record NZ_WLZY01000018.1, read on the forward strand.
TCATCCATGGACTTTGGATCAACTGTTTCAGAAGTCTACTGGAGGATTTGGGCTGCTAGAAGTCATAGTGCGAAGCTTGCCGCCGCCGGCTCACGGTCAGAATGACGTTCGGTGCGGTGTGCTGCGGTGTGCTGCGGTGGGGCGCCTCCGGCCGAAAAGGGCCACATGCACGTATGTCACGCTGGAGTTGCGGTGTTGTCACGATGAAACAGGCGATTGTCCGCCTCGGGGGCGCAGGTCGGGCTTGCGGTTGCGTATGTTGCGCATTGGCGGACAATGATAGGTAATCCAGCGGGTGAGACCCAGATCACAGCCGTCGAAGAGGGTGAGGGTTATACGTCGAGGGTTTGGGTCTGCGCGGTGGCTGGCAGGCTTCCCCGGACCGCGGAAGTAACCAGCTGGTATGTATCGCGAAGGTGGACGAGCACTGAGCCGATCGACTGGCGTCGCGAGACGTCGTCCGGGGATGACGAGGTGATCGGGATGGTTGAGCTCCCGGCAAATCCGTTGGCGATTGAGTTGTCCCTCACCAATCAGGAGCTGTGGTGGCAGACGAAGGATGACTCTGATGGGGTGGAGTATTGGCGCGCTTCTGCCGACGTCTGGGGTCTTGATCCCTGCCCACCGGATCGCCGCCACGTAGGGCTCTTCAGACTTGCTGTTGTCGAGCTCAACCCCGAGCGGAACTTGCTGGATTCACTCGAGGTGGGCGAGTGGGAGTTCGAATACATCGCAGAGACGGTGCTCAATCTGAACGACGGAACGCTCGTCCCGGAGCTGGACGCACAGATCAGCAATGGCATGCAGCGGATGGTGATTCTCTGCGGATTCGAGCTGGCGGAGGTCTGGCGTGGGCATGGTCTGGCTGCACCGCTGATCGGCGCCACACTTGGACGGTTCTCGGAGACGGCACGGCTGGCGGTTTGCCGGATCTCACCCGCCGACTTCAACGGTGAATGCCCGGATCGGATATCGGCTGAACTGACGGCGTTGCGTCTCGGGGCGCTGCTGGAACGAGTCGGGTTCTTTCTGTGGAAGGGCGTCTACGTCGTGGATCTCAATGACCGAGCCTTGGCCGATGCCGGCTTTGGTCTCTTCCGGCAGTGGGGGCCGTGTGGGGGAGACTGCTGAGTAGCGGAATTCGGCACGGGGCCACAGACTCGATCCTGAGGGAAGTCACGGGTGACGTGCGGGCAATGTGCGGCTATCCTTGATCAAGTCTGGCCCGGGCATAGGGCGCTTCTGGGGGGATAGGCGATGGAGCTTCGCCGTGCAACTGAAATGGCGTCGAGATGATGGCGCTGCCGCTTGCTGATTACGAGCTGATCCGCGCGACTGACTTCGACGAGGCCAAAGACGCGCTGTTCAGGAGTTGGCGGCCGCACCACTTGGAGCGGGTGGGAGCCTCCACGGCGGTTGACTTCCAGCTGAACGGCGTCCCGCTTGGCGAGATGAGCGTCAGCGCCATGACCTTTGGAGCCGAGGTTGTCAGCGACATCGCTCCGTTCGGGATCTTCGCCATCCTGGTCTCCGTCTCGGGCGAATGTGTGATCCGTTCAGACAGCCAGCAAGCTACTGTCAAGCGAGGGCGAGCAGCGGTGTTGTCGGCAACAGACCGCATCCGCACCCATTGGTCGTCGGACTGTGCCGTACTGATCTTCACGCTTGATGCGGGCGGCATCGAGCGACATCTCAGTGAGATCCTGGACGAGAAGCTGACAGATCCGCTGCGCTTCGAGCTGGAGATGGACATCCGCGCCGGGCGGGGGCGTGACTTGTATCGCCGGGGCTTGCGTCAACTGCTCGACCGGCTCGAGCAGCACGACGCGATGCTCGACGATCTCAGCGTGGCGGCCCGATTCGAGGCCTTCATCATGCGTGCGCTGATGATGGCCCAGCCGAACAACTACTCCGCCCGGCTCGCCTCATTGATGTCAGAGTGATCAACCTTGCGGCCTGAGTGGTAATACCACTACGCTCGTTTCTACGTCGCCAGCGCATGATGAGATCACACGGGCGGAAATATGAGCGCGAAGACGGCCTTTGTTTCACGGAGTACATAGTGAGCTGAAGCTCAGTTGCCAAACACGGTGCGGAGTGAGTGCTGTGTCAGCTGGTGTCGATGTGTGCTGCCGTCTGTTCTCCGCGGAATCTGACGGACAGCAGGAGAAGTACGCGAATCCGCTACGGGCCTGGGACGGCCAGAGTATGAATCCGAGACCCGGTTCGGCTTCGCCGAATGGCGTGATCCCGAAGGTGACCAGCTGCGCGTTCGCCGGTGCTCAGCTCGACCACCGGGTCATCACCACGGCAGGCGGCTCGGAAACTCAAGCTACCGCATCCGCGGGCGACCTGTTCGTCATCCGGCCCGGTGTCACCGAGCTGCCTGGAATACATGCTCGAGAAGATCCCGATGCGTCGGCTTGGCCAGCCCGAGGAAGTAGCCGCACTGATCGCATGTCTCGCATCGGATCGGTGCAGCTTTTCCACGGCGGCGGTGTACGACGTGAGTGGGGCCGCGCGACTTACTAGCTCGAAAAGGGGAGGACCACGATGCCTCTCACACGATCATCAGGATCTGTGTGATGCACGCCTTCGTCATCGACGCGCCCATGGCGGGCCGCGTGCAGAAGGTCGACGAACCACAGGCGGATGACGCCGACGTCGTGGTCGACGTCGAAACCGTGGGCCTGTGCGGCATCGAGGTCGAGCTCTACGCCGGAACCATGCCCTACTTGCACCAGAGGCTGACCACTTACCCGATTCGGCCCGGTCACGAATGGGCTGGGACAGTGCGAGAGACCGGCCCGGATGTGACCACGGTTCGGCCGGGAGATCGCGTCACGGCAGACACGTTCATCGGCTGTGGATCGTGCGACCGATGTCAATTGGGACGGCACCACCTGTGTGTATCCCGCCAGGAGATCGGTGTGCGTGATGGACGTCCAGGCGCGCTCGCCGAGCGAATCTCCGTCCCGGCGGTCGCCGTGCACAAGATCCCGGATGGCATGTCGGCTACCGCGGGCGCCTTCGTCGAACCAGCCTCGTGTGCGCTGCGTGCGGTCCGAGCGGCGGATGTCGCCTATGGGACGACGACCCTGGTGTTGGGCACGGGCACACTTGGGCTGCTCGCGGCCCAGTTCGCGCGTGCACTGAATGGCGAGGTGTGCGTCGCCGGGCTGATTCCGGGGCAACTCCAACTGGCCGAGCGTCTTGGCTTCACGGATGTGGTGCGCTCAGACGAACTTGATACGAGGCAATTCGCGTGCGTGATCGAGGCCACCGGGGCGGCGAGTGTGCCGCAGCAGGCGTTGTGGCACGTTGAGCCTGGTGGGCGGATCGCGTTGCTCGGCGTGGCACCGGAGATGGCCGTCCTCGACGCGGGCAGACTCGTCTTGAATGATCTTGCGGTGGTCGGTGTTCTCGGCGGCTCCGCGTTCATTGATGACGCGATTGACATGCTCGCCAGTGGTGCGGTGGTGGTTGAGCCGTTGGTCGCCGCCACCATCGGACTGGACGACGTCGCCGGGATTCTCGAACGCGGCTGCCGGATCGTCGGCAATGACGCGCCCAAGATCCACGTCCGGCCCAATGACACAGCACAGGGCTAGCGCATGGCTCTCGGGCCAGGAACGGCTAGTCGCCGACGTATGGCCGCCTGCTCTTCGGCTGGTCCAGGGCGAAGCGAGACGCCGTTTTCGCGTGCACTAGAACGAGCCGTGCCGTCACGTCCCATCGGCTCCCGGTAGGCGTCAGTCCGCTCCGAGCTCGCACCGCAGGCAGAGCAAGCTCAGTACCAGGAGACCAGGGACCGCCAACGGTGCATCAGACCCGAGTTCACCCACTGAGGTGTTCATCGATGGGTCAGTGGGGTGTTGACGTGCGGGTTTGGTTGCTGGGGTGGGGTGGAGGGGTCACTAAATATTCGGTTGGTCGGTAGTCTCGGCGGGTGGCATC
>NZ_WLZY01000019.1 GCF_010122465.1 Phytoactinopolyspora mesophila
ACCGACTGCGCGAGATATATGACTTCTGCCCATCAGTCGATGTACTTTCCACAGCCAACCCAGATCTTTCGTGAGACGGACATTGATCTTCTTCGGCATAGTACACATCCCAGGGCCTCGGCAAGGTCGGGATGTCAGCTGGTCAGGAGTAGATTCACAGGCTTGAGCGGATACCAGGCGTGATGTCGGAGTGCTTGGGCGATGTTGGTGGCGCCGGCGAGGCGGTGCAGGCTGATCGCGAGGTTGCGTAGCGAGGCCATGGTCTGCGGGCCGTTGCTGGCACGGATCTGAGAGCGATCTTCGTCGTAGGCCATATCGCGGACCCAGTGCAGACGATTCTCTATGTACGCAGGTATGAAGCGAACTCGGCCGGCGTGACGTCGGTGACGTCGAGAGAAGTGACGGCGTAGACGATCTCGGTGCTGTACCTCTTCTCGTTCTTCTTGCGTCGCTTGCGCACGATCTGGATGGCCAGGCGAGCGTGCGGGAACACGATCCCGGCAGCAATGGTGACGATCTTGATGCTGCGCTTCTCCACCCGTCCATGCGCCTTGGTGGTGTCGGTGTGCGCGACCGGGACGTCCTTCCAGGGCAGCTCGGCCAGCTGGGCGTACAGCTCCGGCTGGTTCCGGATGACGGTGAGCAGGTAGTGCGCGCCGCCTCGTTCGAGCACCATGTAGTCGGCATGAGACCGCTGCGCGTGGAGGGCATCGGCCGTGAGGACGGCGCTCTCGAGGTCATCGATGGTGTCCAGCAGCTGCGAGAAACATTGAGATCTCGTTGGTCGTCGTCGCCACGTGACGCTGCGCCAGTACGACGCCGTGACCAGTATCGATCGCCGCGAGCAGATGCACACGGCGCTCACCGTCGGCGCCGACACGAGCACCGCGCAGGCTCTTGCCGTCCACCGCGACCGACACACGATCGCGGCGACGGGGTGGCGCACACCGCGTCGTTTGCGTGGGTCCGGCACCGCGGCCAGCACATCCACCAAACCACCCAGAGCGCGGCAGCGATCGACAGCGCTCACCAGGTGGTCAACTGCAGGATGGATCGGCGATGACGTGAACGCAGGCATGGCTCCTCGTCGATGATCATTAGGCGCAAGGAACCTTCATGATCACCACAGGAGTCACGCCTGCCCCAGCATTCTCACCCGCGTGTCGCCCACATCACCGCAGATCAGCCCCGAGCACCCGCGACCTTGCCGAGGCCCTGGTACACATCCTTCCAGCTCAGAAAGACGCGTCACGAAGCCTGGACCAGTTCACGCCGGGAAGACGCCGCCCCTAGAAGAATCCCAGGATCGCCGTCTCTGGCTCGGGGGGCTTCCTGTGGCCAGTAGCGCCGCAGGTGATCAGGTCGGGATGATGGGCAGATGGCGGCCCACGAGTGTTGGCCGGTGCAGGTCGATTGCCCCGGCGATGCGGCCCAGTTCGCCTGTCGCCGCGGATTCTTCGCCGCCTATCACGGCGGGCACCCCTGCGTCGCCGGATCGGCGGAGGATGACGTCGAGCGGGACCCGGCCCAGTAGTGGTGTGGCGAGTTGTTCGGCCAAGCGGGCGCCGCCACCAGTGCCGAAGACGGCCGATTCCGCGCTGCTCTCGGCCGCGGACATGTTCTCCACGACGCCGGCGATACGCATGCGAGCGTCGGCTGCCATGCGGCCGGCTCGGTAGGCGACCCGCTGCGCCGCCAGCTGTGGTGTCGTGACGACGACGAGCTGCGCGTGCGGCACCAGGCCCAGAAGCGTCAGCGCGACGTCACCAGTGCCGGGCGGCAAGTCGACGAACAGGACGTCGAGTTCACCCCAGTACACGTCGTCGAAGAACTGCTGCAGGGCTTTGTCCAGCATGGGTCCGCGCCAGACGATGGGTTCGTCGTCGACGAAGAACCCGGTGGACATGAGGCGAACGCCGTGTGCTTCGATCGGCAGCATCATGCCGTTCATGGCCACGGGTGGGCGGTCGACACCGAACAGCTGCGGGATGGAGTGGCCCCAGACGTCGGCGTCGAGGATGCCGACGCGCTGCCCGTCGGCGGCGAGGGACGCCGCGAGGTTGGCGGTGATGGTTGATTTGCCGACGCCTCCTTTACCGCTGGCCACGGCCACCACGCTAGCGCGGGAGCCGTATCCGCGGGGCCCGTCGCCGGTGTGGCTGCGCAGTTGCCCGGCTAGGCGCATGCGTTGGTGTGGCGGCATGACGTCGAAGTCGACCTCTACGGTGCTCACGCCTGGCACCGACCGCACTGCGGTCGCTACGGCGGCGCCCAGGTCTGTTTTGAGTGGGCATGCTGCCGTGGTGAGCCGGACCTGGATGCGGGTGTGTCCAGTCCGGCTGACGCGGACGTCGCCGAGCATGCCGAGCTCGGCGAGTGGCTGGTGGATCTCCGGGTCTTCCACCTGCCCCGCAGCGGATTGCACGGCGGCACGCACCGCGTCGACGTCGATGACTGTCCGCCGGCGGAGCATCAGCGACCGTCCTTGAAGGCTTTGCGTTTCGGCTTGACCGGGCGCATCAGGAACTCCGGGCGCCGCCACCCGGCAGGGTTGGGTCCCGGTCGGGTTGTGGCTAGCCATTCGTGGAAGACGTCGTGCGCCAGCGTGGTGTCGACTTCGATGTCGCCGTAACGGTCATCTGGTTGAGCGGGCTCGATACGGACTTTCTGGTGCCAGCAGTGCATTCCGGAGATGGGGTCGGGTTGGACCGGGAAGGTGAGGTTCTGGTGGACGCCGGGGTCATCCCACGAGATGCGAGAGCTGTCTGGGTCGTCGCTGGTGAACGGGCCGACGGGGGTGGTGTATCGCAGCCGCCAGATGCCGTCGTTACGGTTGAGATCCACCGCACCGCTGACCCAACGGCTACCGTCCTGGCCTTCCAGCCGCCACCGGCCCATATGGTGGGACAGCGCCGTCACGCCGGGGCGGATGCCCTGGGTGGCCCAGACCCGCACCACGAAGAACCCGATGCGGGTACGCACGCGGACGAGATCGCCCGTGGACACCTCAAGGCGATCCGCGTCGGTCACGTTCATCCACAACGGGTGGGTGTTGCTGATCTCGTTGAGGTATTTGGCGTTGCCGGAGCGGGTGTGGATCAGCGTGGGAAGCCGAAACGTCGGCGTGAGGACGAGTTCGCGGTTGTCCAGGTCGATCTGGCGCCGGGAGACGTGGGATTCGATGTAGCCGGGAGTGGCGTGTTCCGGCCAGCCGAATTCGACCATAGTCGGTGAGAACAGCTCCAGCTTCCGGGACGGGGTGAGCCAGCCGGCAACCGTCGAACCGTCGTCGAGTCGCACGCCCACCGCGCCGGCCTCACCGATCAGCGGCGGAGTGGATTCCTCGGTGGTGGGTTTTCGTAGCACGCCGTGCTCGTCCGGTTCGGCGCCGTCTAGCTCAGCGTTAGTCAGCGGGCGTTCGTCTTGCCGGTACACGTCCGCGGCCACTTCATATGCGCCGAGTTTGCGCATGTATTCCAGCGGCGTCACCCCCAGCTTCTCCGCCTGCTCCGGTAGTCCGGGCACCCGGTTCTCGAACACCCACCGGTAGTACTCGTCCACGGTGATCTTCTCGCCTGGACGGTACGGCGATTCGAAGTATCTGCGGATCCCCAGCGTCCCGTCCGGATCGATCCGCCAGGACAGCTCGAACCAGAACTCGTTCTCCTCCCACACCTGTCCGGGGTTGGTGTCGCGAGTGTCGCCGTAGTCGATACCGAGCTTGTCCATCGCCACCCGGCGCACCGGCTGGCGGAACCCCAGCCACTTGCCAGCATGTGTCTCGTAGGAGTGGGTGTCGTGCCGCTCGGACGCGTGCCCCATCGGTAGCACATAGTCGGCGAAGGTGGCCGTCTCCGACCAGGTGGGCGTGAGCGCCACGTGCAGCCCCACCTTGTCTTCGTCGGTCAGCGCCTCGATCCAGCTGAACCCACCGGGGTTGGTCCATACCGGGTTGTAGACCCGGCTGAAATACACCGAGACCAGGCCCCGACCCTCGGCCAACAAATGTGGCAGCAGGATGGACATCTCATTGGTGCACAACGGATACTCCGGCGGCCACAGCAGCTCGTTCCAGACGTCGTGCCCGTCGGGCATGTCCGGGCCGTGCGGGACGAACTTGTCCCAGCCGTTCGGGCTGGTTCCACCCTTGGTGCCGACGCTGCCGGTCAGCACATTGAGGAAGAACAGGCAGCGCGCCACCTGCCATCCGCCGAGGTTGCCCGCCGCGGCTGACCTCCAAATGTGCGCGGCCAGTCGACTTCCGGCGCCGGCCACCAGTCGGGCCAGCTCCTCGATCCGCGGGGCCGGGACCTGAGCCTCCTCGGCGGCGAACTCAAACGTATACGGCGCATAATCCTCGGTGATCCGGTCCAGGAACGTCTCGAAGTCCCTAGGCGCATCCGGATGCAACCGCTGCAGGTACACGTCCCAGTTCACCCAGCGCCGCACATAGGCCTCGTCGATCTGGCGGGTACGCAGCAGGTATGCCGCCACCGCCAGCAGGATCGCCGCCTCGCTACCGGGCCACGGGGCGATCCACAGATCGGCGTGTGATGCCGTGTTGGACATCCGCGGATCCAGGACCACCAGCTTGGCGCCGTCCAGCTTGCCCTCCATGATCCGCTGCGCGTGCGGGTTGAAGTAGTGACCGGTCTCCAGATGGCTGGACAACAACAAGATGACCCGGGCGTTGGCATGATCCGGCGACGGGCGATCGTAGCCGCCCCACAGCGTGTATCCGGTGCGCGCACCAGACGAGCACACATTGGTATGGCTGTTGTGCCCGTCCACCCCCCAAGCCAGCAGGAACCGCTCGGCGAATCCGTCCTCGCCCGGTCGTCCTACGTGGTAGATCACCTCGTCCCGGCGATCTTCGATGATGGCGGCCCGGATCCGGGCCGCGATGTCGTCGACCGCTTCGTCCCAGCTACACCGCCGCCACTCACCCCCACCTCGGGTGCCCACCCGTTTGAGCGGGTACAGAATCCGCTCCGGATCGTTCAGCTGATTGATCGTGGCTGGGCCCTTGGCACAGTTGCGCCCACGAGACCCGGGATGAGCCGGGTTGCCCTCCAGCTTCTTGACCGACAGATCCTCCTTGTCGACATAGGCCAGCAACCCACATGCCGACTCACAGTTGAAGCACGTGGTGGGGATCAGCATGTACTCGCGAGGCACCTTGCGCGGGTGGGCCTTGGCGTCGAACTCGACGTGGTGGTCCCACTGTTCCACGGGTGGAAAATTGCGCAGGTGCTCATGGGCCCGTGCCCCGGGTATCGGCACGCTGGACTCGTCGATCGCCATATGAGGTCCTCTCCCCGCTATGACAGCGGAACCTCTTGCGCGGCCCGCACGAAGACGGTCTCGTACGCCAGCAGCGCCACCTGGACCAGCACACCAGCGACGACCACCGCCACCGCTGCGCTACCACTCACGCCGCCCCAACCCGCCACGGCCAGCACGGCAGCGATGCCTGCCAATGCGTTGCCGCCCCAGAACATCCCCGCGTAGCGTCCGCGGATAAGTACGTGAGCGGCCACGCTGGCGTTCCGGGTGGCATGTTTCGTACCGTATTCCAATGCCAGCATCAGCAGATGGACGACGGCCGCGATGAGCAGCACCCGGGCCAGCAACCGCTGCCCCTCATCGCTCACGTCGACCGCCTGGGCGATCACGGCCAACGCACCCGAGCCCACCATGAACGCTTGCACGACCAGATGCCAGAACAACAGCGGCGACTGCCACAGGTCTCGCCCTTCGGCCTGGCCGAACAGGAACGCGGTGTATCCGGCGGCCAGAACACCCGCAGGTATCGCCAGCCAACGCACCAGGGCAAGGGCACCGTCCGCGCCGCCCACCCCAGCCAACAGCCATAACAGCGCGACGCCGCCGAAACCGACCAGGACGAACGCACCTAGCGTCACCCATGAACGCCACTGCGGGCGCAGGAACATGTACAGAAATCGCGCCGGTCGCTTCAAGTCCCACACCAGCAGTAACCCGGTCACCGCCGTCATCGCCAGCGCGAGCACCGGTGCGACGACGTCGGTGAGAACACCCAAGTCAATGCGAAGGAACAGCGCCAACGCAACCACCAGCAGTGCCCCCGCCCCCACCGACTTGGTCCACAGGTAGGTGCTCACCCGCCAGCCCCACGGCCGAGGATGCGCGGTGTTCAGCGTGGTGGTCGCCTGTGTGACGGTGCTCTCGGCGACATCCCCGGCGGTCGCCAAGCGCTGGTCATCCGGCTTCGCCCACAGGTACGTGTCACGAACAGGCGCCTCCAGCGGATCCAGGACCGCGCGGTCGGCGCCGAGATAGAACACGTTCGGACCGGTATTCTGTTCCGCGGCACGCACCGTTACCGGATTCTCCCTGATCAGCCGACCGATCCCACTTGACGGGTCGTCGACGTCACCCACCCAGATCGAGTGCGTTGGGCAGACCACCACGCATGCCGGTTCCAGCCCCTCATCCACCCGGTGCGCACAGAAGTTGCACTTGGCGGCTGTGTTCGTGTCCGCGTCGATGTAGATCGCGTCGTACGGGCAAGCCTGCAGGCAGCTCTTGCAGCCGATGCAGTTGTCGGCATCAAAGTCGACGATCCCGTCATCCCGCTTGAACAGCGCTGTCGTAGGGCAAATCGACACGCATGGCGCATCGGTGCAGTGGTTGCACCGCAGCACACCGAACTCGCGCGTGGTCGACGGGTACTCCCCCTTGTCTACGTACTTCACCCAGGTCCGGAACTGCCCCACAGGCACCTCATGCTCCGTCTTACACGCCACCGTGCAGGCATGACATCCGATACACGTGCGTTGATCGATTGCGAAGCCGTATCTCATCGGACTTAGCTTCGAGTTCCGAAATTCAGCATTTGAGACTCCTCCACGAAACCACGCGCGCGGTGAACTGAAGTGCTGCAGGAACGACTCCACCGACTCCTTCTCAATCACCCATCCCCGCCAGTGAGGACATTACATTGAAATCACACTTTTACTATTGCTCCGGCCTGTCTCGAGTTCCGACATGGTAAAGAGAAGGCACGATCAACGGCAGGCGGGGTCGAAACCATGCCACGCTCTCGCTTGCGCCTGACGAAATACGTCCTCTATCCGGATCTTAGAACTGTCAAAGACGATCGAAGCCCTGGCGCAACGTACCGCCTGGATTTCGCGTCCAAGGATCCGACCGGAGTAGACATGAGTCATATGACAAATGCGGAACTTCAAGACATCGCCGAAAGCGCGCGCACGCAACTTGAATCGGCCGACGCCACGGAAATCGTTAAGTGGGCACATGAAACTTTCGGCACGCGACTCGTAATCACCGCCTCGATGGCCGACGGAGTGTTATGTCATCTGGTGTCACAGATCGCTCCGGGACTGCGGGTGGTGTTCCTCGACACTGGCTATCATTTTGCCGAGACCATTGGGACTCGAGACGCAATTGCGGCGGAGTATCGAATTGTCGTCGACTCCGTACATCATCCGCTCTCCGTTGCGGATCATGAGGCTAGCCATGGAAGTCTGTACGAAACGAATCCCGATCTCTGCTGTTTCATGCGGAAAGTGCTGCCACTTGATCTGGCGTTGCGGCCGTATCAAGCTTGGGCCAGCGGAGTACGCCGTTCAGAATCTGCCACCCGGGCACAAACACCGGTAATAGATTGGGACTCGCGACGCCATATGGTGAAGATCAATCCTCTCGCCTATTGGACCGATGATCAAGTGAACTCGTACATAAAGGAACACGGAATAATCGAAAACCCACTGCGCCAACTGGGCTACACTTCGATCGGCTGCGCGCCGTGCACCCAGCCGATACAAGAAGGGGCAGATATCCGATCCGGCCGCTGGGCCGGCCACTCCAAGACTGAGTGCGGACTGCATGAGCACTAAGGCCTCACATTGTCCGTCACCACCGAAATCGCCCGCACTGTCACAATTGGACCGAGGAAGTAGTCACGCAACAAAGGTCAGCTTATAGGCCGGCGCTGACGGCGTTGGACCGAAAGTCCAGCATCCGCTAGCTGCAGATCTCAAATTCGCTTCCGGCCCTCACGCCAGAGTACTCGGCCTCGATAGAGTGCCCGGCTTGGCCGTGGCTCGAGATTGCCGTGAAGCGCAACCGATTCGTCGAAGCTCACCGGCGCGCCGAGAGAATCGGCCGCTGCTGGAACCCAAGGCCAGCGCCCTCGCGGGGATACAAACATTATGTCACCGCACATCCCAGGCCCAGCGTTCGTGAGCGGTTCCTACCGCCGGCTGTTCCAGATCGACAAGTGTTTCCGGATAGCCAGGTCCGATCTCGCTGCCAGACCCATCTACCACGATGCTAAGGAGCCGATCGAGGCGCACCTTGACCATCGTGTTCGTCACACTCGCCGTCTCTGGCTGGATCGAGGGCACCACCGGTACGTCGATTGAAAAGCACGGCACAACCACTCGCCACCACGGTACGAGACCGGCGCCGCTGCTGCGCACAATTTGACTCAGCTCGGGCTACAAACTACACCACGGACTGTCCGGAAACGCGAGGCAGTTCAGACCCCTCGACAGCTACCGAATCAGACTCACACCGGCAGGCAACGGTGAGCGTACGAATAAGGATCACTCACTATACGTGAGAACCTGCTGGGCGCGCGAACGATCTGGGCTAGTCGCCCGGCCGTTCGCGCCAGTCGATCACTACCCCGTTGAGCCCGTCCCGTTGCGACGCGAACAATTGACTGTAAATGGCGGCTGACTTCTGCCAGGGTACAAAATCACTTATCAGAGGGTGTAGATTAAGAGCGCCACTCATCAGCAGGCGCAGTACGCCGGCCTGACACCGTCGATCACCGACTCCCCCAGGAACAAGGACGCGGATACCCTTCTCGGCAAGGGGAGTGAGACGAAGTTCCAAACGGAGCTCGTGGGTGGCGCCCACTTGCGCAAACGTGCCGCCCTTGCCCAGGCATTCCACCGCGTCATCGACCAACGACGCCCCACCAGTTCCAGTAGCCTCAGCTACCACGTCCACGCCCAACGCGTGCCTGTCAGCAATCTGTGCAGACACAGGCCCCTCGTTGGCATCGACTGCCCAATCGACACAGTGAGCTGCAGAAAGTTCGAGCCGTTTAGGGACGACGTCGGTCCCGATGACGTACGCTCCACGTAACCGCGCGAGCTGCGCCATCGCCTGACCTATTAGACCTTGACCCAATATAAGAATGACGTCACCGGTCTTCAGGCAGGCCATATTTAAGGCATTGGCACCAACAGCTGGCTGAGCAAATAGGGCAGCTGTCGGGAGCCGGTCATTCGGCTCGATTCGATGCAATCCCGAGATATCTGAGACGAAGTAGCGTTGATGAGTTCCGCTGGTGACGCACGCAACTGTATCACCAACTTGAAAGTCTGCACTCGCTGCCTGCTCCCCGACTGCCATTACCCGGCCAACAGCCTGATAACCCGGCACGTATGGCATTGGGCCGAAGATCTGAGTAGGTCTGCCGGTTGCAGCTCTCAATTCGGTGCCGACGCTCACGCCAGAGTACTCGGTTTTGATGAGAGCCTGACTTGGTCCCGGTTCTCGCACCGTGCGCTGACCCAGGGTGACCTTCTCCACATCTTCCACAATCAGCGCAGGCGCACTGTCCGGAATATCCGACTCCCTTGTCCGTTTGGTTCTACTTGCGTTCGGAATGCTCATCCGCCCTACTCCTCCATTCTCGACAGGTTCAATATGAGGAATGAATCACGGCGCACCGACCGCAGGGCCGAATTACACTTCTTCGATAGTCAGACTGTATATCCAACACGGCCTTAGCTAATCTAGCCTGTAATCCACATAACCGTCTCCCCTCGCAAATGCGCCGCCAGCCACTTGTCTATAAACGCACGCTTTCCGATATGCAGGACGTCGATCGCAACTCCAAATCTATTCTCAGCCACCCCGAATAGCCGAATACGCACGCATCGAATCTCGAGCAGCACAGCCGAAGGATCTACTTGACGAGCCCTCACAGGACGTCGTCAACAAGGGACCTCCGGAATCTAGCCCGATTCTGGCTCACCGTCAATCCTTTCTCATAACTTGTGGAGGATTGGCCTTAAGACTTGGATCCTGGGAAGCAATGTCTTCAAATAGGCGTACGGGGGTGATGAACTGTTCATAGGGCATCAGGGGTTTACCTGTCGAGATAGTGTCCAGGAATTTCTCCAGGCCACGTGCCAAAGCAAGATAACGATTCCTACTACCGTGAGACGGCACGCCGAGATCGCGGGCTACCACGCCACCGCGGCCTATCATCATCGTTTGCCAGCTTTCGTGGTCGCACCTGACTAATGAAATCACAAGTTGGGTCACCGGATCTGATTCTGTCTCGCACGTGATGGTTACGCTATGATCAACGCGAGCGACCCGAACGTTTGCCAGATCCGGGTTACCGAGAATCTCCAGCGCCCCTTCGACCGTGTGACATCCATAAAAGCTAAGACCACCGTACGGAGAGTCTGGGTCAGCTGGCCCAGTTAGGAACACGACACGCGGTGGCCCGATTCTTTGTAATGCGGAATGCGACTCAACTACACCTGGAATGAATCGCATAGCCGCCCAACAGGCAAGAATGGCGTTTCCTCGCCGCGCGGCTTCAATAATTTCCTTCACATCGGCGACGGTAGTGGCGCAAGGCTTGTTTACATAAACATGCTTTCCGGCTGACAAGAACGGTACAGCGTTCTGGCGATGAAGCCCTCCGTGGAGATCGGTGACTATCGCGGCGTCGACATCATCGACCAGTTCCTCGGGATCATCGACAACTTTCTCGATCTTTCCTGCGGCGGCGAGGTCAAGATTTCGCTTCGTTCGCCCTCCAGTTAACGCAACTACACGGAATCCGTTGTAGGACTTATCAATATTCAGATACTGAATGAACTTTTCAGCGTGTGGGCTGTCGGTGCCAGCGATTGCTATTCGTTGCACGAGTCCTCCCTTGAGTTGTGATATTCCGTCGGCGGTTTTTCAGTGTCCAACTGAATCTGCGCGGATCCTATCTCGTCCCATAGCCCAATGGATGGGAAATTCTTGCGCGACACGCCTCTTCCGTAAAGGAGGCGATTCTCGCTAGCCGGCGACCCTCGGGTCCCACCGCGTCGCTTGAGCCCCTTTGGCGTACGGAGCAACGGCCTAATGGAATTGTGACGTAGGGTTGATACGCGCCGACCCGTCACTATCACGAGCTGCTGGAGGGGGGCCGCAGTTAGAGTTGCGGTCGCCGCTGATGTCGCGCCTCGTTGATTCGTTCACAGTAAGCCGGCAAGGTCTTGTGGATCTCGTCTTCGGTGCACCTAGACCTGGGTCTTCTCGTCCAGGCTGAGCACGACCGCCGCGCCCGGCGGATCGAGGCACAGGCCGACGTCAGCGCCAGAATCCGACCCTGACCTCAGCCGGGCCCTGCTCCCTCGGTGCCGCATGCGAACGCTCGGCCAGCCCAGGAACCCCGTGGCTGCGTACCGGGAAAGCCACAGGTCCACCCGTCGACCGCGAAACCCCAGCCAACACCGCGACCTCCTTCTTCTGCCGACCCTCGGCCCGCCACAACACAATCCGCGCCCGGTTCGCCACATTCGCCGGCACGTCCCGGCTCTCGGCAGGGCCCGCAGGTCCGCTTCCTCACCTGCCGTCAACTGCATCATCCCAGTCAACAACATGATCACGAAATCTACGTAAAGACACCGGAACCACAGGACACTAGGTCGCGAACTCCGTGCGCTGTGCCCGTCGCATCCCGCAACCGCCGAAACTGCTTGATGCACCTGGATTAGCCCGCCCACCGACGAACAACGGATGCCGCCAGGTCGCCAAACCATCTGGTTCTATTGTAACGACGCCCGACTCTGCTGACAGGTTCCGCACCGACCCAAGCCCAAGCCCAAGCCCAAGCCCACGAAAGATATACACACGAGCCACTGCGATTGATAAGAATCAACTGCGAGTCTCTTCCTCCTTCATCTCTCAAAATGAAACTGAATACGTCATGGTTAGGCTAGGTTGCGAGTTGAGCTTTAGAAATATTCTCAAAGAGCTTCACTGGTGCAACAAGCTGTCCGTACGGCGTTTGCTGGGCATTCATGTTGACGGCGTCGAGAAACTTGGCCAGGCCGCGGGTGACGGGGAAGTAGTGGTCCGAAGGATCGCCAACTTCCGATGCCACTATTCCGCCCGAGCCGATCATCATGGCGCCCCACATCTCTTCAGCGCCTTCGTCTATCTTCACTAAGGACATGATCAACCGAATGGGAGGCTTGGTTTCGGTGCGGCCTATGACAGTGATGTCGTGATTAGCCTGCTCGACATGTACATCATTGCTGAACTCTGGATTTCCAAGCACTTCCATCGCGAACTCGACTGTGTGGCAGCCGTAGAATATGTGACCACCATAAGGGAGTTCGGGATTCGTTGGGCCGCCTACACTGAGAACCTGAAGCTCACCAAGGCGGCTCGCGGAATCACGCAGTTTGTCGACGAGTGGACTGAACCGCATGCCTGACGATGAGCCGACAACAACGTCCGCTTGCCGTGCGGCTTCGATGATCGCTTCCGCGTCGGCAACTGTGACTGCGAGGGGCTTTTCGATGTAGACATGCTTTCCCGCCGTCAACAACGGTACCGCGCTCTGCCGATGCAAGCCGCCATGCATGTGGCCGACAACTGCGACATCGACCCGATCAATAAGAGCACTGACGTCATCGACTATCTCCTCAACCCCACCCAGTTCCGCCAATTCGATGTTCCTTTGAGTTTGCCCTCCAGCAATTGCCACGAAGCGGAATCCCTCGTAGGCTTTATCGACGTTGAGATAACGAACATAGTAGTCGGCGTGCGGGCAATCGGTGCCAACAAGTCCTAGACGTAACAAGGCTCCTCCTCTTGATTCCATCTGTTAATGCGTCATAGCAATATCGTGAAAAATTCGCGAGATCTCCAGTTGCCCGCTTGGCTCTAGGTCGTTGGATAGCATTATTCTACGGGCGCCCTCCTCCGCCTAGGGCGTCGATTCACGCTGGCGTATTCTCCACCTGAAGTCGTCGAGATAGAATGTTTGGACGTCGCCCGCGTGGCTGGTTCAGCCTATGCGAGTGGTCGCCAGTAGAGTTTGCCGTTCCTTGTGGCGATGACGATCCGGCCATTGACGGCTCCGATGGTTTGTGCGCCGGTAGGCGCTTTGTCGAGCGTGGTCCATGGGGCTCGGCCTTTTGCTTCGGCGGGACGGTAGATGATGTGACCTTCGTCGGTGAGGGCGATGAGGGTGTTCCACCAGGCCTCGAGGGAGATGATGCCGTCTGCGTCATCGACGCGCTGCCATTCGGTGTCTATCAGTGCTGGGGTGCGTGCCCAGAGCGCGCCGTCGGCGACGGCGAACAGTTCGGAGAACTTGCTAGCTATGTCGACAACGGATAGGTGAGCTTTGGCGAAGGGATGCCATGCCCTGTTCTCTGTAACGGCATGCCGCCAGGACATGCCGTCCTGTTGGTCAACAGCCAGGAGTCGCCCGCTGGTTGACTCTGTGGCCGCTAGCGCCGTCATGCGCGTGGCATCGCCGATGTCGCGCCAGGCGATGTTTTGCGGGGTGGCGTCGCGGCAGTAGAGGCGACCATCTCGACCAATGGCGAAGAGGCGGTGTTCGAACGTAGCAATCGAGGAGATGAGCGGTGCGTCGCCGATCAGTTCCCAGGTATTCGGTGAGATGCGCTGGCTGAGGCGGGTGATGACATTTCGGGTAGTATGTGGCACTGCACTCTTCGTGTCTGACGCTGGCACGCACTTGCTTGCACCATCGTCCTGGGTCGCGGAGGAGGAACACAGGCCGTTTGCCCAGTCGGTGGTGGCAGCGGTGAAGACGGTTCCGTTGCGGCGGAAGATGCCCATAGTGGCGTATCCGCCCATTCCGTGGCCGCGCCAGGAAGTGAGATCGGCGTGGGCGAGGATGGCGAAGTCTTCGGGGGTGCCGTCGTGGCCGGTGGCTCTGGGGATGCCGTCGTCGGTGAGGGTGTACTCGGCGGCGTCGGTTTCATAGCCAACGATGTCCTGTCCCCGGCCGAATGTGCCGTCGTCCTCGAAGGCGACGCCATCAAACACCCAATGCTCCGGGAAACACACTTCGTACGCGGCATCCTCCCGGCGAGCGCCGGGTCCGGTCTTGCCGAGGAACGAGTCCCCCATCGAATGCACCGCGCCATTTCGGGTACTGACGCCGGTCATAAAGTTGGGTGGTCGGTCGAGAGGTGCCGACCACCACTCGGTGGTGACACGGTCGTTCTCGACTCCGGTGAGGGGATCAAGGAGTGGGCTTCGGTAGCAGATGATCTGCCGGTCATCATCGGCGAAACGGATTTGCCAATTGCACACGTTACCGCTAAAGAACGCAACGTTACCGCCCCGAACGACGAACTCCTCGACGTTATCTCGCATTTGCTTCGACCAATACTCGTCATGCCCGACCGACAACAACAGTTGGTACCGGGACAGCAACTCAGGCTCACGATGCAGGTCCACACTGGTACAGCAGTCCACGGTGAAGCCCTCGGATTCGGCCCAGGCCAGGAAGCGTCCCTCCCACCGCTCGAAGAACTGCACCCACAGCGGGTTCGGGCGCTGGCAAGACACGACATGCGCCCGTTCGACCAGGTCATCGTTGTGTTCAGATACCTGACCGGTAGCACTGGGCGGGTCGGGAAACCCGTCATACAAACTCTTGCCAAGCATGCCCGTCGCAATCGGAGACCAACCGTTATACGCCTCATACGTGGACACCGCCACACTTAATAACATCCGGCTGCTCGGCGCAGATGCCTTTACCACAAAGAACAACCGAGTGCTCACCCCATCACCAGCGACCAAGTCTGCGGTGTAGACGCCACTCGGCCAATCATCCGGGACTGTCAGACTGGTCAGGGTGGGCCAGCCACAGCCACGCTCGTGCGCCTTAAGCGGCGTGGCGTGCTCACCACACCACGCCGTCTCACGGTGCACCACCTCGGCCGAAGGCACTCGTCTGATCTCGATGCCGACTTCGCCCTCGCCCTGCAAGCTGGCATGTAAACCAACCGTCTCGCCCGGGTACACCGACCGCTCCGAACAGTAACCCTCAATCGTCACCACAGACACCACTCCTCATCAGACTCGACCAGCGGCTGCATACCGGGTCGCGGGCTCAATGCGGCACTGCTGGACTAGCGCGCTCCAAAACATGAGGCGGCTTGCCCGGATAAGACCTACCCTCAGCGCCGTCAAGATCAAATCGCGGCGTCGACGTGCCGCGCGGTACTCGCGGGCAGCCAGAAGCCGACACATCATGCTCGACCTGGTGTTCGGATCAGCCCAAGTAAAGTCTCTCGCAGCTCAAAATGAAATGCTTAATTCACTCTAGCACAGCGTGAAGTCTCTACGGCTTCAATAGATGGTTGAGAATGCGTGGTCTTGGTGCGCTCAAGCCAGCCGTACGAATCACTATGAAGGACCGATTCCGCCGCGTTCAATGCGGTCGTCCGATCTTCGGCGCACCACAAAGGGCGCTGAGATGACCTTGGCTAGCACCGATGGCGAAGGTCAGATTCCGATCCCGATCGACTTGCGGAAGACGTCCACGCCGCCGACGAGCTCGCCATCATCAAGCTGGATCCCCAGAGGCTTTGCGAGCGAGCTCTGTGTCCCTGTCTCATATACGGTTTCCACCTCGTGGCCGCGCTGCGCCAATCCATCCAACGTGTCGCTTCGAACGCGGTCATCGATCACTACTGTCCGAACCGTGGGCCCGATCGGCGCAGACGGATCGGCGCCTTCGCAGTGCAGCCGGGGAGCGCCTATCGCTTCCTGTACGTCCATGCCGAAGTCGACGATGTTAATGATGCATTGGAACATAGCCGTTACAACCCGCCGCGCGCCTGGCGCGCCGAGCGCCACGATGGGCTCGCCATCCTTGAACAGCATTACTGGAGTTGCATGTCCAAGCTGCTTCTTCGACGGGCCGACAGAGTTTGGCGTGCCTGGTTCGGGGTTCATCCACATGGTGACGTCGTACAAGTTGACGCCCGTGCCAGGCGTAACAACACACGACCCGAAAGCCAGACCTAACGTCTGGGTAAAGGTGACAAGGTTGCCCTGGCTGTCTGCTGCGGCGATGTGGGTGGTGTCGCGTCCGCCCGGGTCTCCGGCCACGCTCGTCGGTGCAGGAGTGAGACGGGAGAACGGCCAGGGATTGCCTGGCCGGGTATGTTTGGCGACCTGGTCATCGGCAAACCCCTCCAGCAGGGTCGCCGCATACGCCTTATCGATGAGCGCATCAGCAGGAACAGTGGTTCCTTCCGGGTCACCTACATACACGAAGCGGTCTGTCCACGCCTGCCGCATGATCTCGGCGATGAGATGCAGGCACTGAACCGACCACCGATCGCGCGAGCGAAGGTCGATCTGCTCAGCAAGGTTGAGCATCTCGATCAAGGTGAGTCCACCTGTCATGCCCGATGACGTCACCAACTCGTAGTCTCTATAGGTTGAGCGCAGCCCGCTGGTGACCTCTGGCCGATACTGAGCGAGGTCGCTCGCCGAGAGGACACCTCCCCCAGCTTGAACGTAGTCACATATGGAGTTCCCTATGTCTCCGCGGTAGAACGCGTCCGTGCCGTCCACCGCGACCTGTTCGATCGTGGTGGCCAGATCCGGCTGCGTCACTGGACGTCCACTCCCCTGGTAGATGCCGTCGGGGAACGGGATGCCATTGGTAAGAAAGATGCGGTTGATTTCGTCGTAACCCTGCAGATGCTCGAGGTGCGTCGCAAAGCTCGCAAGGTCTTCCTCGTCCACAGCAAACCCTGTCCGAGCCAACGCAACCGCCGGCTGTAATAGCTCCTGCCATGGCATAGTCGCATGACGTGCGTGTAGCTCGGCTAGTCCAGAGACGTACGTTGGCACACCTACGGAGAGGAAGCCTCGCTCGTTTCTGGTCCCTTCGACCCCCTTCCAACCGAACATCGAGGACGATGTGTCGTACAGGTAGGGCACGAACACGTCTTCAGATAATCCCGCAGGGGTCCGCCCGTAGAAGTTGATCTCAGTGGTCTCGCCCGTCGTTCCCGAGTGTGCGAGCAGCACGCCAACCCCACCGACGCTGTTCATCGCCGTCTCACGCACCGCGGTCACGAAGCTCATCGCCACGGCCGCGTCGAACGCATTACCACCTGCTCGCAGGATGGACGCTCCAGTCTCTGCGCCCTCAATGTTGTGGGCCACGACCATCCCGCGTTCACTGCGTGCCGGGCTCTTCGCCACAAGACGTGCCGTACGACTCATTCCGTATCTCCTTCGACGGGATTGAGAGTCATCGGGCCTGACTTAGCCGCCGGGAAGTAGTCCTGAACCTGCGGGGCGTCGCGCTTGTACACCATGAACGTGCGTTCCCACGTGACGCACTCGTCGCCGTCCTGGTTCAAGCCCCTGGTCCGGCAAGTCACAATGCCGGCATATGGTCTCGATTTCGATTCACGCTTGGCCAGCACAAGCGACTCCGCATATACAGTGTCGCCGACAAACAATGGGTGGGGCAGGTGGATGTGCTCCCATGAGAGATTGACGATGGCGTTTTGGCTAGTATCGCCGACACTCAAACCGAGCACCAGCGCGACAGTCAGGCCGGAATTGACGATAATCTTGCCGTAAGGCGCGCGGGCCGCGACCTCGGCATTGAAGTGGTTCTGGTTCGTGTTCATAGTCAGCAGGGTGAACCACGCATTGTCTGCCTCGTTGATGGTGCGGCCTAACGGATGCTGGTAATGGTCTCCCACCTCAAAGTCCTCGTAGTAGCGCCCCTTCCAGCCTGCCTTTGCCCTGCCAGAGCTTCGACTCCCGGATTCCGCTGCCATGGCACCTCCAAGCCTAGGCTCGGTCACCCAAAACACTCGGAGTTTTCTGGTACATTAACGCCGTGGATGGAGCACCGTCAATGGATAATCATCCAACCGATCGTGGAAGACAGGGACAATCATGTGCCTGCTCACCCGGGAGAATGACCGGATTTGAGCCCATCGAGGGATGACATCATGCCGCCCGAAGAGGCTAAGGCCGGTAGCGGCACTCCCCCACTCCCGGCGTACGCAAAGCTGGCGGCCGAAATTCGTGATCAGATCGTCTCCGGAGCACTCAAACCTGGTGATCAGCTACCTACCGAGCCTGAGCTTTCCTCCCGCTACAACGTCAGCCGGAACACGGCACGTGAGGCCATGCGAGTCCTCGCCAGCCAGGGCATGTTGCGAGTCAAACGCGGTGTGAGCGGAGGACTCTTTGTCACCCACCCAGCACCGGATGAGATCAGCACATCCCTGCAGGCCAACATCGATCTCTTAACGGCCGGCGCCCAGCTCCCGGTGTCCGCGCTCGTCGAGGTGCGCGAAATGCTTGAGATACCGGCCGCCGAACTGGCCGCGCTCCGGCGGACTGACGAGGAGGTGGCTGTGATTCGCGCAACCCTCTTCAGACCTGACACCGTCGACACGTCCCTCATCTTCACCTACAACCGCGATTTCCATGCCGGACTGCTCGCCGCCCATAACCCTCTGCTCACCCTTGTCGCGCAACCAGTCTTCAACATCCTCGAAGACCGCATTCTCCGTGACCGCGCGTCCGGTCGGTTCTGGCAACAGGTCGATCACGACCACCGAGAGATCCTGAGCTATGTCGAGGCTCGTGACCAGGCGGGCGCCCGGGAGGCAACCCGTGCCCATCTATGGAACCTCAAGAGCAACTACCCACGCCTTGACCGCGATAACATTGACGCTTAAACCTCGGAGTTTTACGCTTCAAACATGAAGCCACTCCAGGATGTTCGGATAATCAGCATCGAGCAGTACGGTGCTGGCCCCTATGGCAGCCTGCACCTCGCAGATCTTGGCGCAGAAATCATCAAGATCGAAGACCCGAACAGCGGTGGCGACGTCGCCCGCTACATTCCCCCGTACGCCGAAGGAGAGGATTCCCTGTTTTTCGAAACCTTCAACCGCAATAAACGCTCGCTGTCCCTCGACATCCGCTCAGATGCCGGCCGCAAAGTATTCGAAGATCTCGTCCGTGTCAGTGACGCCGTGTACTCCAACCTTCGCGGCGATGTCCCCGCGGCACTCAAGCTCACCTATGCCGACCTCGACCACCTAAACCCGCGTATCGTGTGCTGTTCACTCTCTGGATATGGCCAGACCGGACCCCGCGCCGCCGACCCAGGATACGACTACCTCCTGCAGGGACTCGTTGGCTGGATGGACATCACTGGCGAGCCCGCCGGCCCGCCGACCAAGACCGGACTGTCCGTCGTAGATTTCTCCGGCGGCCTTGCCGGCGCAATCGCCGTCCTGGCCGGAATCCACGCCGCAAGGCGCGACGGAGTTGGCATGGACTGCGACCTCAGTCTTTTCGAAGTCGCGCTGTCTATGCTCAGCTATCTCGCCACATGGCATCTCAACACCGGCCATCAACCAGCTCGAACCCGCCACTCGGCACATCCCTCACTGGTTCCCTTCCAGAACTTCCAGACGAAGGACGCATGGATCGTCGTCGCCTGCGCTAAGGAGAAGTTCTGGCGCCTACTCACAAAAGCGATCGGTCGCACCGACCTTGCCAACGACGAGCGTTTTGCGACGTTCGCCGATCGCGCTCGCCGCGCACACGAGCTCACGCCAATCCTCGAAGCTGCCTTCCGAACAAGATCCAGCGCCGATTGGCTTGCCCGGCTTCACGATGCCGGTGTCCCCTGCGCACCCGTCAATACCGTCGCCGACGCCCTGAACGACGAACAGACCATCGCCCGCGGCGCCATCGTCAACGTGGACCACCCACGATGGGGAGCTGTTCAACAGCTCGCCTCGCCCGTGCACGTCGGACCACCAGACCCCAGGCATCGCCGCGCACCGCGACGCAACGAAGACTTCGAGTACATCGTCCGCGACCTTCTAGGCTACAAAGATGCCACTATTACCGGCCTCACCACCGCTGGCGCCTTCGGGCAATAAGTAGCCGGCGCGGACGCACACAAACTGCACCGTCGATTCAAGGCTCTTACGGTAAGACTAGCTTAGGCTTGTAGATTTCTAGCCAATGGTACAGATCCAGGACCGAGTTAATACCCGCCTTGACACCGCTCGGTATATCGCCATCCGCACTCGTCGCCTTAGATAGCCAGCTATGGTCGACCAGGTCGAAAACTAGGGCGCCTGGTTCGGCAACGATGTCGCGCGCCTGTTGTTGCAGAATCTTCACGTATGCCGAATCCTGCGTGAGCGGATATCCGCTCTTTACACGGTTGGAAATCGATTCAGGCACTACGTGCTTTGTGGCATGCCTGAGCAGACTCTTCTCCCTCCCATCAAATCTCTTAAGCCTCCAAGGAGTATTGTACACATACTCGACGAGTCTATGATCGCAAAATGGAACTCGCACTTCTAAACTCGTGGCCATCGACATCCGATCTTTACGGTCAAGCAGTGTGCGGACAAATCGCGTCAGATGCAGATAGCACGCCGTGCGCATGTTCTGTTCCAGTTCATCGGCGTCATCGAGGTGGTCCACACTCGTCGCGGCGCTAGAATATTGGTCAGCTATATAGGTGGGTATATCAAGAGAATTCCGCAGGTCCGGATGTAACCACGCCAACGGATCGGTCATTCTCGATTTGGACATGGCCATCCACGGAAAGGTCTTCGAATTCTGAACCAAGTCCTCGCTGAACCAGGGGTAGCCACCAAATACCTCATCCGCCGACTCTCCAGATAGCGCCACGGTCGAGGTTGTACGTATGGATTTGAACAGCAAGTACAGCGAAGTGTCCAGGTCACCCCAGCCATTAGGCGCATCTCGGGCCTGAATTGTTGCGCGCCGAACCTCGAGGTCGGCCACCATGGACGAATCAAGCATTACATTCCGATGGCGTGAACCAACATGGTTCACCATATCTCGGACGTACGGTGCGTCAGGTGATAGACGGACCGATGTAGGTCTGAAGTTCGCTTCATAACCGTCGAAGTCGACCGAGAACGTCCGTAGTTCCTCACCTTGCTCGGCCAGGTGCAGCGCAGCAAGACCGGTGATCGCGCTCGAGTCAAGTCCACCGGACAGGAGGACACACCGAGGCACGTCCGCCACAAGTTGACGATGGACAACGTCTGCCATGAGCTCACGTATACGGTTGACTGTAGCCAATCGGTCATCATGATGCTCTAACGCCTTGAGTCGCCAGTACGTATGTGTTCGCGTACCGGCGGGGGTGACGGTGACGGTCGTTCCCGGCTCGACTTCGGCCACGTTCTTCCACGGCGAACAACCTGGAGCCTTCGTCGAGGCCAACATCTCACGCAGACCGTCAGCGTCGACCGCTTTTGACGCGAGCGGATTGGCGAAAATGGCCTTCGGCTCAGATCCGAACAACAAGCCGTCACCTGTCGTATAGTAATACAGCGGTTTAATCCCCATCCTATCGCGAACCAAAACCAGCTTTGCGTCACGCTCGTCCCAGATCGCAAATGCGAACATGCCATTCAGATACTCAGCGACAGACTCGCCCCATTCGATGTATCCGTTCAATGCGACTTCGGTGTCGCACTGAGTCTTGAAGACATGTCCGCGGCCGATCAGGTCTTCGCGCAGCTCAGTAAAGTTATATATTTCACCCGAATAGCTTATAGCAACCGCACCACCCGAGGTTTCGGCGATCATAGGCTGACGGCCACCTATAGGATCTATCACTGCCAACCGGCGATGACCGAGCGCAACGTGCTCACGTATCCACACACCATAGCCATCTGGGCCGCGACTGACCATAGTGTGAGTCATTCGCTCAACAATATTTCGGAACCCTCGGAGGTCAGCGCCATAAGAAACCCATCCAGTGATGCCGCACACGCTTTCACCTCGCTGATTGACGTCCAACTTGCACGCGAGCTGCACTAGTAGGGCGAACGGCCGCCCGCACGGGAAAGTAGCGTTCGCGCTCGCTCTACGATGGGCTTCCCCACGACTTCATTGTCAAATGATCCAACCGATCCGTCTCCTGCGGCCGCCAAGACCTGCTGTGCCCAGTGAATCTCCGCGGCGGACGGTGTGAAAACAGCATTAACAATGGGCACTTGCCGTGGATGAATGCAAAGCTTTCCAGTGAATCCATAGCTCGCCGCATGCTCAGCCTCGATTGTCAGATTCTTGTCTTCAACCAAGGCCGTCATAACTCCATCGATCGGCGGCGCTATGCATGACGCCGCCGACGCAAGAACAATTTGGCATCGCGCGAAACTAAGCGCAGATAGGTCCGCGTGATCGATTCCCAATTCTCGCCCAAGGTCCGCGTTCCCGAAGACAGCCCTAGTCACGCCCGGCTCCG
Source organism: Phytoactinopolyspora mesophila (assembly GCF_010122465.1). Taxonomy (NCBI): domain Bacteria; kingdom Bacillati; phylum Actinomycetota; class Actinomycetes; order Jiangellales; family Jiangellaceae; genus Phytoactinopolyspora; species Phytoactinopolyspora mesophila. Next base: position 22,400 of record NZ_WLZY01000019.1, read on the forward strand.
AGCATATTTCTCGAGCTCGAAGAATCCCTTCAGCGGTCTCTAATAGCGGGAGCACGGTGGATCCAGACGGCAGGCGACGCATAAGGTCTGCGACCTGTGCCGAGTTCGTAATCTTCGGTTGCATCACGCTGCATGGTCTGCCCGCCAGTGCTGCGACATCGTCCTCGTGCCACGGCGTGCCCGCTGCGTTAATTCGGACAATACCCACACCGCCCTCCGCAAACCAGCACCGTATGTGTTTACGCGCTTCGGCCTTCTTCTCGGGCGCCACTGCGTCTTCGATATCCAGAACAACGCCATCGGCTCCGCTTGCGACGGCCTTCTCGAAGCGATCTGGCCGATCGCCGGGCACAAAGAGCAGTGAACGTGCGCGAGCAATGAAGTCCCACATACAAGTCATCCCTCTATCTCAGAAGGTCTCGGTGGCCGACGCTGGCGTATCCCACCGCTCGCTTGCCATCCTGGCCTCACGCCCTGCTCACCTGACAGGGGGCGAGTTCCCGCTCTCCGGCCGTGACGAACCAAGAGTTTGTGCGTCGCCGGCAGACCGAGAGAGCCGGGTCTTTACCACATCACGCCGCTGGCAGAGTCGAACCTCGTTCGCAGTTGGGCTGATGGGGCCGGCCGGACTCCGGTGTCAGCGCCCAGGCTGCGGCGAAAACAGGCACCCTTATTTCTTAAACACCAGTCTAATATCGTCTCTCCCATGGTGCGTAGCAAAGGCTGCATCGATCTTGCCTGGGACAGCAGCCTCGCTGTACGGCTCCCATCGATGTTGGCATGGTTGTCAACGATCTCTCAATACTACTCTCTAGGCTGCGGGTGAATTCCTAACCATCTCAGCCATGCGATGGGCGAATGTATGAATCAGAGATCCTACGCAAGGCGCCCAGAGATAACGCCGGGACCTGCCATCTTTCAGGGAGAACCGAGACTTGCGCGATGAGTGACATTACAATCCGTCCACTGCACGTTCATGAACAACGCGAGGCTTACGAGCTCGCGATGCGCGCTTACCATCTATCGCCTACCGACAGCGGATGGAAACGTTGGCTCGAGCCACTTAGCGCTGATCGCCGTTTTGGTGCCTTCCTGCATGGCACTTTGGCAGGCGTAATCAGCGCATTCTCCACAGAACTCACGGTGCCAGGAGGGCGTACTCTCACTGTAGCTGCAACCGGTGGCGCCGCTGTACGCGCTGATTACAGCCGGCGGGGCGTGTTAACCGCCCTGATGCAAGAACAGTTGCGAGACTGCGCCGAACGCGGCGAGAAGGCGACCTACGGCTGGGGCCCCACAAGCGCCACCCTCTACGGCCGCTATGGCAGCGGTATAGCAACAAACTCGAAGAATGTTCACATCACGTCCCGGAACGCAATATTTCGCAATGATACACCCACCGGGGGTGCAGTGCGCATGCTACGCAACTCGGACGCTATTCCACTGATTCAAGAGATATACCAGTCAGCCGCCTCATATCGGCCGGGCATGATAAGACGTCCGACCGGATTGTGGCCTGACGACCTCGGATCCACATCTTCCGAGCATAACGTCGCCGTGCATACCGGCCCGCAGGGGGACGATGGATTCGTCTTGTACCGTCCGGTCAATTTCTCCCACGACGGCCCTAACCTTCAAGCCGACCTATTTGTCGACGACTTGCACACAACAAACCCACACGCCATGAGCGACCTCTGGCGTTTTCTGACAAGTATCGATCTGACCTCAGAAATCTACGCACCGATGCGGCCGATCGACGAATTCATCGATCTAATGTTGATCGATCCGCGACAGTATCGTGTAGGCGAGGTACAAGATCACACCCTATTGCGCATCCTCGACGTTCTCGAAGCATTGGCCGCGCGATCATACCGACGGGCTAAGCCCGTTGTGATGGGTATTGTAGATCGATTGTTCCCTGAAAACGATGGGAACTATCGAATTAGTTCGCAGGGAGTTGAGCGAACAGGTCACGCTGCGCAGGTTCGTATGGGCGTAGAAACGCTAGCCATGATCTATCTAGGAGCGTGGTCTCCCAGCACCCTAGCAATTGCCGGGCGGATCAACGTGCTCGATGCCGAAGCAATATCGGCTGCCGACGAGCTCTTTCGACCCACAACTGCGCCGTGGTGTGGCACGTCCTTCTAACCAACGTCCGGCGCTCCTTGTGGCGATCGGCACGGAGCTGCGCGGGCCGGGCACCGTCGGAGCAAGCACACAGCAAGCGCTGCTTGACCGAGTTGAGCCACCCTGGTGCGAATCTGCGGCGCGGGTCTTGATCGCTTCGCGCACAGTGTGGATGTCGGCCGGTAGCGGATCAACGGCGGTGATGGTTATGGACGGAGACGAGACGATCGAACGTGAGCAAGGTCAGGTGACACAGGCGAAGCAGCGGCCTCGGCTGGATCTGTTGCGGATGGGACGCCTGCCTGAGGCGTACGTGGCACCGCCTGCGTTGTGTGAGCTCGGCGCGAGCAGGTGCGGCACCGCGCCAAGTTGGTGACGCTGCGCCCTGCGAGCCGGGCCAAGACTCCGGCGTCAGCGCAGGCCCGGACGCGGTCGTGACGCTCCATGCCCCACCCAGCGCGGGCGAAGGGATGACCGCAGCCAGCCTGCCTCCGGTAACTACCGGTCCGGACCCTGGAGACAACACGACCACCCGAACAAGCACCGAACGCTTTCTCAAACGAAGGGGGAGCCCCCACTCTGCCTCGTTCGACACTTGATTGGCGTGCGCCAGGCGCGGCGCCGGAGTCGACGTCAAGACCTACGGCCGCGAAGCCGTCGGCCCTAGCGGGCCGATCCTTGACCCCCGACGCCTCAGGCCAGCGCGCCCACAAACGGCGACGGAAGAGGCAAACGACGAGGACAACCCCTCAGGGCCTCGGCAAGGTCGGGATGTCAGCTGGTCAGGAGTAGATTCACAGGCTTGAGCGGATACCAGGCGTGATGTCGGAGTGCTTGGGCGATGTTGGTGGCGCCGGCGAGGCGGTGCAGGCTGATCGCGAGGTTGCGTAGCGAGGCCATGGTCTGCGGGCCGTTGCTGGCACGGATCTGAGAGCGATCTTCGTCGTAGGCCATATCGCGGACCCAGTGCAGACGATTCTCTATGTACGCAGGTATGAAGCGAACTCGGCCGGCGTGACGTCGGTGACGTCGAGAGAAGTGACGGCGTAGACGATCTCGGTGCTGTACCTCTTCTCGTTCTTCTTGCGTCGCTTGCGCACGATCTGGATGGCCAGGCGAGCGTGCGGGAACACGATCCCGGCAGCAATGGTGACGATCTTGATGCTGCGCTTCTCCACCCGTCCATGCGCCTTGGTGGTGTCGGTGTGCGCGACCGGGACGTCCTTCCAGGGCAGCTCGGCCAGCTGGGCGTACAGCTCCGGCTGGTTCCGGATGACGGTGAGCAGGTAGTGCGCGCCGCCTCGTTCGAGCACCATGTAGTCGGCATGAGACCGCTGCGCGTGGAGGGCATCGGCCGTGAGGACGGCGCTCTCGAGGTCATCGATGGTGTCCAGCAGCTGCGAGAAACATTGAGATCTCGTTGGTCGTCGTCGCCACGTGACGCTGCGCCAGTACGACGCCGTGACCAGTATCGATCGCCGCGAGCAGATGCACACGGCGCTCACCGTCGGCGCCGACACGAGCACCGCGCAGGCTCTTGCCGTCCACCGCGACCGACACACGATCGCGGCGACGGGGTGGCGCACACCGCGTCGTTTGCGTGGGTCCGGCACCGCGGCCAGCACATCCACCAAACCACCCAGAGCGCGGCAGCGATCGACAGCGCTCACCAGGTGGTCAACTGCAGGATGGATCGGCGATGACGTGAACGCAGGCATGGCTCCTCGTCGATGATCATTAGGCGCAAGGAACCTTCATGATCACCACAGGAGTCACGCCTGCCCCAGCATTCTCACCCGCGTGTCGCCCACATCACCGCAGATCAGCCCCGAGCACCGACGATTTTGCCGAGGCCCTGGACAACCCCTTGACACGGCCCCGTTCCTTCAGGGATGACCAGCTAATACATGACTTTGCCGGGGCCGTAGCCGAGACCCTCAGCCCGGGCTACCGCCGCAGCCTTGGTCAGCTGAGAATTCTCGAAGTCCTACTCAGCATCTCGCCAATCAATGACTATACCGTTGAGACGATCGCGATCACGGCCAAATAGCTCGTTGTATACATCTGCGGCCTCATTCCAGTTCACCTTATGAGTTATCAGCGGACCTATGTCGATAATACCTGTCGAAAGCATACGTAGAGTGTGTTCAACATTCTTTGCGTCACCCACGCCGTGGGCGAATATCCATCGAATTTCCTTAAGATGAGGCTCTTCAATGTCAAACGTAATCCCCTCGACCGCATTGCCGCCGACCCAGATGAACGTACCTTCCGATCGCACGCATCTGAGCGAATCTTTTATTGACACGTTTGCAGTGTGGAGAACCGTATCCACTCCGTCGGGAAAGCGCCCAGCGAGCTGCTCCGACGGAAGGGACGCGGCTGCGTCGATGATCCAATCAACGCAGTGCGTCGAGGAGATAGCGATCTTCTCCTTAGATATCTCTGTGCCAATCACGTAAGCACCACGCAATCTCGCCAGCATGGCTGTAAGCTGACCGACCAGTCCTTGGCCGACAATCATAACCGATTGACCACTTTGAATGCCGGCTCGGTTGAGAAAATGTGCTCCAGCAGAGCACATCACGAAGAGTGATGCGCTGGCTAGATGGTTATCGGAGTCAAGTTTGTAGACAGAGCTAGCGCTGGCGACAAGGTATCGCTGATGCGTACTCGTAGTGAATACAGCGACAACGTCACCTACGCCCAGCGTGGAGTCAGGCTCATCGTCGCCAAGTGCGGCAATACGGCCTACAGCTTGGTAGCCGGGAACGTATGGCGGAGGTCCCCATGCATCCAAAGAGGCGGGAATCTTGCGCATTGCCGCAAACGTTTCTGTGCCAACGCTGACGCCCGAATAGTCGACTCGCACCAGAACCTGACCCTGCCCAGGAACCGGCACGGGGCGGCGACGCAGCTCAGCGTGGCATATGTCGGTGACCTCAAGCGCATGTGCATCACTAGGGACATCCGCAGCGGATGAAAATGCGCTCTTCGAAGAAGTGGACTCACTCACGATTGGCTCACAACCCTTCGAGCTGGAGGGGAATTCTAGATGGAGTTTTCTGACGCGTGGACTGCCCGCCTATCGCAGGACGTCAACTACCGCCCCTCTTTAGCTATTCTCGACCAGGTTCACCAGAGCGGCTAGCTGCTCGCAATGCATTAGGGGACGCGTTGGAGGCTGCTTGTTTAGTGATTGGTCAAGGCGGGTTGTTCAATAAGATCGTATAGTACAAATTCCATCGCGCATAGGAGTCGACTCTAACCTTGCTTTGTCAGTCACCCGCTCTGATCATACGATAACCTGGGGCAATGTGAGAAAGGCGCCACCCGAGGTAGCCAGAGAGGATGCGGCGGTTACGATGCAGCCGTGTGTGCCGATGGTTCGTGCGCGGACGAGGATGATGACAGTGTTCTGCCAAGCTTCGAGAGAGGTGATGCCGTCGGCCTCGTTGACGAGGGTGCCGATGTGTGTAGCCGTCGTCGGCAACGACGAACAGGTCGGAGAACGTGCAACCGAGGTCGCGAGTCTCGGCCGTGGGAGCCTTGGCGATAGAGCGCCAGGAAATGTTCCGTGGCGTGACGTCGCGGTAATACAGGTGTATGTCTCGGCCAATCCCCAAGAGTTGATGTTCGCACGCCGTCCTCGATGCCAGGGAAGAGGGCGTCTCCGATGACCTCCTACGTGTTGGGTGAATTGCGTTGCAATTGCGCGCGGGCAACCTCGTCCCGGACAACTCCAAGATCGCGGTCCATTCCGTGTCCAGAATCGCGTGCAACGGGTTCGCGGCCAGAGCCCAGATTTCGCCGTGCGACAGAGACGCAACATGATCGAGCAGCCCACACCCGGCTTCCCAGCTGCCTCGCGCTGAGTCACCTGCTCCGTCAGCACAGCAACGAAGATCTCGTACTTCTCCGCAGGCTATGACCGCCGACGTTTCGTGTGCGAGTTCGCCTCTCGATCCGAGACGACCATCTACCTACATATCGGTCTGACACACCGGTCCGTGTTTGGGTATTTCCAACCGGGTCTAGGCTGAATAACTCAGACGCAAAATACACCTCCGGGCACACCCGCTCGCATTGCGGTGGTGGTGGGTGGGAAACCCGTCACAGAGACTCTTACCCAGCATGCCGGTTCGCTAATAGTGACCATGACTTGTACGCTTCATTCGTCGACAGCGCCAGTACAAGACGTAGCCGGCTGGCTGATCGGCGGGCCTAGACCGCAAAGAAGAACCGTGTGCACACGTAGTTGCCCGCGATGAGGCCAGCGGTGCAGACGCTGCTGACCCAATCGTCGGCGATGGTGAGGATGATCAGGATAATCCAGCGACAGTCGTTGTCGCTGGGATTCGGGAGGGTGAGTGGTGCTCATCGCATCGATCCTTGACAGGGCGAACAACCTCCGCGGATGGCGCTCGCCTGATCTTAAACGCCGACATCATCGCCACCGGCGAGGCTTGCATTCATGGCGACCGTCTCAGCTGGGAACACTGACCGCTGCGAACAGTAGCCGGCAACTGCCGTCGCAACACGACTCCACATTCAAGGTCGACATGGGTATGCGCGGCAGCACACAGCACTGAAACGCGGCGCATGGCTGGCTGTAGTGCCGGACCTTGAATCTAAGCAGGACTGGTCCGCGGGCAAGAAATTCGACCAGGATATGAAACCACAGTAGTCAGTGCGATTATGTCGCGAAACAAATTGTCGGTCAATCTTAACATGCGCGTGACGTGCTCGTCGGGGAAGAAGGCGTTGTGTGTTCTGATCAGTCGGGTTCAGTAAGGCTCGGAACCGGCCAACGACAAGGACCTAGACGCAACCAACGTCAATCAGCGTGAGTGCCTACACCGCCGCGCCACGCGGTAAGGGGCTGCTGCGCGCGTTGCGGGCAGGGCTCCAATTCACCGAGCTGAAGTGAACACACATCGGCTTCATCGATCCTTGACACCGCCGGCGACGCATCCAGAGATCTGCGGCGCTTGTGTATCGCAGAACCAAATGATACGCGGCCCACGACGTGGGTTCACAGTTGGCCGCGTGCTTGGGCCAATTCGTTCGGTCGGCCGATGTCCTGCCAGTGATCCTGAAGAGGCCATAGACCGACCCGTTCGCCGCGGTCGAGGCAGTCGTCGAACAGACGCGTAATCGGGAACAGTTCGCCGCGCGGCACACGAGGCGGCAGTTGCGGATCAAGGACATAGATGCCGGCGTTCACCGGCCAACAGGTCGTGGGCTTCTCGACGATGCGAACAAGCCGCTGCTCGTCGACCTCAAGCACACCGAAAGGCACCTGGTGGTGGTACTCACTGGTGGCGATGGTCGCCACCACACCCTGCTCGGCGTGCGCGTCCAACATCGCCTGCACGGAAAAGCCAGTGATCAAGTCTCCGTTCATCAACAACAACGGCGACGTCGGCCGTTCCGCGACCTCGTCCAACAGGCCCAGAGCGCCACCAGTGCCTAGCGGCTGGTCTTCCTTCTCCCACAGATAGTCGATCGAACAACAGTACTTCGATCCGTCACCGAAGTACTGCACGATCAGATCCCCCAAGTAGTTCACGGACATAAAGATCCGCCGGATTCCCGAGCCGACCAGATGAAGAACTATCCGCTCCAGGATCGGCCGCCCCGCTACCGGCAACATCGGCTTCGGGACATCGTCGGTCAACGGTGCAAGCCGCGTGCCGCGGCCACCCGCCATCACCACGGCCCAGTTCTCAAGCGGCTGCGCGCCCACGATGTCGTCCTCGACATGCACCCCTACCACCCGGCCCCCGCCATCGACGATCGGAACCTCACCGACATTCAGGGCATGCATCATGTCGAGCACCTCAGCCCGTCCCTGGCTCGGAGTTGCCGTCGTGACCGGCCGACCAACTAAATCACGCACCGAGTCATCCGGGGTGGCCCCATCCACGAGAGCCTTGCGGATATTGCGCTCCCCCACCATGCCGACAAGCCGCGAGTCGTCATCCACAATGAGCACGGCCGAAACACCGTGCTTATCCAGGATCGTCAAACAGTCGCGAATCGAAGAGTCGAGCGCCGCCAGCATGTCCACGAGGTGTGTTTGCTCGCTCCCCATGACAACCTCCGCGTCCACCAAGGCACAGCCGTATCCACGGCGACAACGTTCGCGTCTGACGCTTCGCGCGCCAAGGGGCCGAGTTTCAAGCCATTAGATTTCGTGGTGTCAAGGTCCGGCTTCCGGAGACAGAATCTGTACCCTCACCGGAAGTCTCGATGCGGATCTATCTTTCTCAAAACACCGAGAAGATAGGACAGCCGTGACGACCACGTACGAGCTTCCTCACGTGCGTACGCTTGAAGCCGAAGCGGTGCACATTTTCCGAGAAGTCGCCGCCACATTCGAACGGCCCGTCTTGTTGTTCTCCGGCGGCAAGGATTCTGCTGTGATGCTGCATGTGGCGGTGCGTGCTTTCTGGCCTGCCCCGCTACCGTTCCCGGTGCTGCACGTCGACACAGGGCACAACTTTGACGAGGTCATGGCCTTCCGGGACACCACGGTCAGGCGGCTTGACGCACGGCTGCTCGTCAGCAATGTCCAGGACGACATCGACGCCGGACGTGTCACCGAGGAGCAAGGCCCTCGCGCGAGCCGGAACCGGTTGCAGACGACGGCGCTGATGCGGACGCTCGATGAGTATTCCTTCGATGCCGTCTTCGGTGGCGCCCGCCGAGATGAGGAGAAGGCCCGAGCGAAGGAAAGGGTATTCAGCTTCCGCGACGAATTCGGCCAATGGGATCCGCGGAATCAGCGGCCTGAACTATGGAGTCTCTATAACGGTCGGCATCGAAAGGGCCAGCACATCCGTGTCTTCCCGTTGTCCAACTGGACTGAACTCGATATCTGGCAGTACATCAATGATCAGGATGTCGATTTGCCATCGCTGTACTACGCCCACCGGCGGACGGTCTTCCAGCGCGACGGCATGCTGCTCGCGCTCACTCCTCATGTGATGTTGCTCGACGACGAAGAACCCTATGAGGCGACCGTGCGCTTCCGCACTGTCGGCGACGCCACCTGCACCGGATGCATCGAATCATCCGCCGCGACGCCGGAAGCCGTCATGGCCGAGGTCGCTGCCACCCGCGTCACCGAGCGAGGCGCCACTCGTGCCGACGACCGGATCTCCGAAGCAGGCATGGAGGACCGCAAGAAAGAGGGCTACTTCTAGTGTCTCAACTGCTGCGTCTGGCCACCGCCGGCAGCGTCGACGACGGCAAGTCGACGCTGATCGGACGGCTGTTGTACGACTCCAAGACGGTCTTCGAAGACCAGCTCGAAGCGATCGAACGGACCAGCCGCGAACGCGGTGAGGCGCACACCAACTTGGCTTTACTGACCGACGGCCTGCGTGCCGAACGTGAGCAGGGCATCACCATCGACGTCGCCTACCGGTACTTCGCCACACCACGGCGCACATTTATCATCGCCGACACCCCTGGTCACATCCAGTACACCCGCAACATGGTCACCGGCGCCTCTACCGCGGACCTTGCGATGATTCTGATCGATGCCCGCGCTGGTGCGCTCGAGCAGACCCGTCGGCATGCGTTTCTCGCCAGCTTGCTGGGCGTTCCGCACCTGATCTTGTGCGTGAACAAGATGGACCTAGTCGACTGGTCTCGCGAACGGTTCGACGAGATCTGTCAGGAGTTCCGCCAGTTCGCAACCAAACTGGACGTCCACGACCTGACCTTCGTCCCGATCTCAGCCCTGCACGGTGACAATGTCGTGCACGGCAGCGCCAGCATGCCCTGGTACGACGGGCCATCGCTGTTGCATCACCTGGACGACGTCCACGTCGCCTCAGACCGTAATCTCATCGACGCACGGTTCCCCGTGCAATACGTCATCCGCAGTCACGAGTTCCGCGGCTACGCCGGCACCGTGGCCGGCGGCGTGTTCCGGCCTGGCGACCAGGTGATGGTTCTGCCTTCGGGATTCACCTCCACCGTCGAAGAGATCTGGGGGCCTGGCGGCGCACCGGCCGACCATGCCTTCCCGCCAGAGTCCGTCGTTATGCGCCTGTCCAGCGAACTCGACGTCGGACGTGGAGACGTCATCTGCCGACCAGGAAACCGGCCGCACGCTACGCGGCACATCGATGCGATGGTCTGCTGGCTCACGGAGCAGTCCGCCCTCTCCCCCGGCGCCCGGTACGTCATCCAGCACACCACACGCACAATGAGGACGAGCGTGCGCCAGCTCGACTACCGTCTCGACGTCAACACGCTGCACCGCGACGAACACGCCGAACGGCTCCAGCTCAACGAGATCGGCCGCGTCCAGCTGCACACGCAGCAACCACTCCTGTTCGATCCGTACCGTCGCAATCGGAACACCGGCAGCTTCATTCTGGTCGACGAGACGACCAACAACACCGTCGCCGCCGGCATGATCATCCAGCCACACCAGCCCAACCCGGACGTCGTCGCGCATCCGGAAACCATCGGACGAGCCGACCGCGCCTCCCACGGCCTAACGGTGTGGCTCACCGGCTTGTCGGGCGCCGGCAAATCCACCGTCGCCGCCGAACTCCAACGTATGTTCGTCGCAGCTGGCCGCCCCGCCTACCTTCTCGACGGCGACAACCTCCGCAAGGGTCTCAACGCCGACCTAGGCTTCGGCCCTGGTGACCGCGCGGAGAACGTCCGCAGGGTCGCAGAAGTAGCGCGTCTGTTCGCCGATGCTGGACTCGTCGCGGTCGTCTCGTTGATGAGCCCTTCGCGCACCGCTCGCAACGCTGCGCGCGAGACCCACGAGGACGCCGGGCTACCGTTCGTCGAGGTCTTCGTTGACACTCCCCTGGAAGTCTGCGAAGCCCGCGACCCTAAGGGTCTGTACAGCCGCGCTCGAGCCGGCGACGTCGTCGCCCTCACCGGCATCGACGATCCCTACGAGCCGCCCGAATCACCCAACCTGGTACTGCGCCCCGACGACGGCACCCCAGAAGCCATGGCTATCAAAGTTCTGACATACCTGACCAGCCGGCTTCGCTCTTGACAGCGATTGGTGCGCCACCGGTAATATACCTACTAAATCCGTCGGAATAGTATGAGATGAGATTGCTGTGCACATCCTGGTCATGCTGGGGCTGGTGGGGTTCGGCGCTCAGATGGTCGACGGAAGCCTGGGGATGGGGTTCGGGGCGACGTCGACCACCATGTTGCTGGCGATGGGGACCACTCCGGCACTGGCTTCGGCCACGGTGCATCTGACCCAGATCGGGACCACGCTGGCATCAGGTCTGTCGCATTGGCGGTTCGACAATCTCGACTGGGCAGTGGTGCGCCGTATCGGAATCCCGGGCGGGATCGGCGCGTTCATCGGGGCGACCTTCCTGTCCAGCCTTTCCACCGCCGCGGCCACCCCGTTGATGGCCGGCGTGCTGTTCATCCTGGGGCTATACATCCTGATCCGGTTCACGACGGCCGGGGTGCCGGTGGCCAATCTCGGCAAGCCGTTACGCAATAGGTTCCTGGCGCCTCTGGGACTCGTCGCGGGCTTCGTCAACGCGACGGCCGGAGGCGGGTGGGGCCCGATCAGCACCTCCACCCTGCTCGCCAGCGGCCGGATCGAACCCCACAAAGTGGTCGGCTCGGTCGGCACCAGCGAGTTCATGGTCGCCACCAGCGCCAGCGCGGGATTCCTGCTCGGACTCGGCTTTCATGGCGTCAAATTCAGCTGGGTGGCGCTAATGCTGCTCGGCGGGGTCATCGCCGCACCCGTCGCGGCATGGCTGGTCCGCCGCATCCCCGCCCGCATCCTCGGATCTGCCGTTGGCGGGCTCATCGTGTTGCTGAATGCACGCACACTGCTCTCCGAACACGCACTCAACATTTCGCCCGGGACGCGCGGCCCGATCTACCTGCTCGTGCTACTCGCCTGGGCGGCCGCCGTCACCCACGTCATCCGCCTACACCGCAAACAACAGGAACCGGATGTCCGGACTCGGCCCGCAGCTCCGCGCAGGAGGCGCTGACGCCGCAGCGAGGTGCCGACTTCCACGACGCAAGAGCGCGACACGCCGCGCGGCGCACCGCGGCCTGCAGCGGTCCTTTCCACTAGAGTGCCCATCAATCTTCATTCTGTTGCTTAAGTCCGCTCGCGCGGCCGGACAGCATGTGTCCGATTAGCAGGTATACCCGCTCCCCCAGCAGCTGTTGTAGCTGCTGGCTCCCAACCGCCTTTCTGGGATCTCCACCACGTCAAGGAGCACATTCGCATGGCGTATGTTCAGGCTGCCTGCCCACCAGGCGGCACACGCACATGGACCGTAGTCAACGAGAAGTACGAGGTCATCACCGTTATCGACGAATGGCTTGAGTCGCACCGAAACCGGGATCATGGGTCCCCGAATACCGTGAACAACTACGCCACCTCGCTGGCTCAGTGGTGGACTTTCCTTGAGCTTCGCGGCGAGGCTGATCAGTGGAACGCTTTGGGCGCTCCCACGCTTGCAAGCTTTCTCACCTGGCTACGCAATGGTCGGACATCCGAGCACGTCCTGATTCCGTCACAGAAGTCACCATCACCAGCGACGCTACAAGCGCGCCTGGCCGCAGTGATCTCGTTTTACCGGTGGCATGGCGCCATGAGTGGGGTGCCCGTCATCGAACGGGTCATGCGAGGCCCGGCATCCAGGCGTCGCAGTCACGGACTCCTCGCGCATCTGGCCGCCCGTTCTCCGCTACGGGCAACGTCGCTCGTGCGGGTACGCCGGCCGCGTGGAGCGCGTCCTCCCGTTCTCAAACCCAAGGAATGGCAGGCGATTCTCGACGCCTGTGCGGTCTTCAACCAAGAGACCGGTGAGTGGACCGGCAACCTTCGCGACCGCTTCCTGTTCGCCCTCTTACAAGATTCAGGCTTGCGCCTCGGCGAGGCACTGGGGATGCGGATCAAAGACTTCGCCGCGCTGGCGGAAGCCCTTCCGTACGTCGACGTCGTACCACGCGAGGACAACTCGAATGGCGCACGCGTTAAGGGCATGCGCTTCCGGGTGGTCTACGTCAGCCATGATCTACGGGAATTATTCACTGACTACGTGACTCATATGACGTGCCGGGCTGCCGACGAAGGAATCACCATTACGTTAGACTCTCCGCTATTCGTTAACCTCTACCGCCCGCCTTTAATGGCTGCCATGCGCCCCGAAACCGTTTACGACAAAGTGAACAGGCTCAAGAAGAACGGCGTGGGCCCCAAGGAATGGACCCCGCACTGGTTCAGGCACAGTCATGCCACCGAGCTGTAAATGAGCGGAATTGCATCTGATGCATCATTCGGCAGTTTGTGTGAATGTGGCCGACCTGGCGTGCGAGGCCAGAGGGTCATCGGTGGGGATGGCTTGATGGTGTGGCGACACGCGTCGTGAGCTGG
>NZ_WLZY01000020.1 GCF_010122465.1 Phytoactinopolyspora mesophila
TTCGTACACTGGGCCTTCGGCGTTAAACCCTCCAGCTCGACAATGGGAGCCGTGTAAATCGAGAGGTTTACGCACGGTTCTACGAGAGCCTGGGGGTGTGATTCCCCCGGGCTACTCACCCGCTCGCCGAATCGTTCAATTCTATGTTGAAGATCGAACGTGTCTATCGTCACGTATATCCGACACGGAAGAAGGCCCAGAAAGATATTTCCAATTACATCCAGGTGTTCTATAATCGCAGACGAATCCATTCAGGGATCGACTACAGGACTCCGCAAGAAGTCCGCAACGAATACCTGAACCGGCAGCTCGCAGCATAACCGTCCGCACATGGAGCGGTCCGGAAACTCGGGGCAGCCCAGTCCTCACCTGGCGCATCCGCACCACACCCAGCAAACAGTCCCGCATCGCCCAAGCCGCCAGCCAACGAAGCAGCAACCATTCCACTGCCCACGAAGAGAAGGGCCGCAGCCACACCCGGACGCGACACCCGCCGCTTCACCTCCGAGCCCTGCCCCCGGCACTCCTCACCGCAGGCGGTGACTCTCGGCGAGCAGGTGATGAACTTCCCGAGCACAGCCCCAGGACAGCGTGACTCCGGCGCCGCCATGGCCGTAGTTATGTACGACCGGAGTTCCGTCGCTTCGTTGGTCCAGTGCCACACGCACACGATCCCGGGTAGGGCGGAGGCCGACGCGCTGGCCGATCACCGTGGAGCCGGCCAAGCGGGGCTCCACTGCTGAGCAGCGTGCGAGGATGTCGGCCGCCGCCTGCTCGTCTGGCGCCTGGCTGGCGTCGCCGTCGATGGCGGTGCCGCCGAGGACCACCGTGTTGCCGTGAGGGTAGATGCACAGCAGATCGGGCGAAGTTCCGGTGTCCTCGGAGAAGAAGTCGGTCAGGCCCGGATTGGTGACCACGACATGCTGTCCGCGGATGGGCCGCAGGGCCGAGTCGGGGGTCAGCGAGCCGGCTCCCATCCCTGTGCAGTTGACGATCGCCGAGGCCCGGGGCGCGGCGTCGAGCGTGTGTACCGTCTGCTGCTCGATCGTGCCGCCGGCCCTTCGTAGTCGGTGCTCCAGGTAGCGCAGGTAGGTGGGCATGTCGATCAGGGGGGCGGTGAAGCGGTAGCCCGAGCTGAAGCCGGGCGGAAGTTCGTCGGCCTTCGCCGGCCGGAAGCCCGGCAGGGAGGTGGCCCAGTCCGGTGCCGCCTCGGTGTGGCGGGATGCTTCTATGCCGGAAGCCACCCGGACCCCGGTTGCCGGGTCGGAGGCCAGAGCGCGGAACAGTACCAGCGAGTGCTGGCTCCACTGGTCCACCAGATCCTTGGGCTCGACCAGGTACGGCCCCCACATCGCACCGGCGGCCAGTGATGTCGCGCCGGGAATCTCCTCCGCGACGACGCGTACCGGAATCCCTGCCTCAGCCAGGACGACGGCTGTGGTGAGGCCGGCAACTCCAGCCCCCAGTACGACGGTTGTGCCCTGGGCAGTCATGCCCCCGACCCTAGTGGGTGCCCGGGGGCGACCGAGCCGTGTTGGCTAAGGGCCTGTTCAAGGCTGGGCAGGAAGCTGACGACGTGGGGGTTGCGCTGCCGCCTGCGCAGGTCCTTGGCGAGTTGCTGCAGCAGGGCGGTGCTGCGCGGCGAACGGACGGCGCTGAGGCGGTCGGCCGCTTGCTGGCCGACGGTGCACGCCAGTTCGAGCTCACCACGGGCACCGTGGCCGAGGGCGAGCCACGCACCTTCGAAGAGAGCTCGGCGTTGGCTGGGGTCCCCACGGGGCACGGTGTAGGCGCCGGTCTCCAGGAGTGCGGTTCCCTGGCCGATGAGCTTGGGTGACGCAGTGATGCCGTCGCGCCGCTGAGCGCGCCCGAGCTGGATCATGGCGTAGCCGGCTTGGCAGTCGAGATGGTTGTCGGTGAGGAAGTACATCCAGCGTGGCTCCTCATCCCGCCCTCGGCGCCCGATGGTTTCGCGTGCGGCTTCGCGGGTTCTGCTGAAGTCGGTGAGACGGCCGGCAGAGGCATAGGCGTAGGCGAGTCGGGACAGCACCGAGGCCCGTACCGCGAACGGCGCCGCGTCCGCTGCTCGCCGGGCCGCCTCGCCGAGCGTGACGGCGTCTGCAGGGTGGCCGCGGCTCGCGGCCTGGAAGGCCAGGTCAGCGAGGATGTGCGAGCACAACGGCAGGTCGTTGACCTGGTGGGCGGCGCGCAGCGCGGTCACGAAGTACCGCTGTGCCAGCCCGTGATCGGCCGCGTCGAACGCCATCCAGCCGGCAAGCTGGCCGATCTCGGCCAGCGCGCGGATGAGACGGGTGGTCGTCTGGGCGGAGTGACCGCCGTCGTGAACGAGCAGTCCGATCGCACGGAACTGCGCACTGACGTAGGGCAGGTGACGGGCTCCGCCGTGCTCGTCGTCGAGTAACTGGAGCAGCGGAAGGTGCTGTTCGACCTGGTCCACCAGGGGATTGGCGTCGAGCTGGTCGGCCATTCGCGGGGTGAGCGAGCCGCGGCCAGCGGTGCCGTCGAGGTAGTGCGCGACAACGGCGGTCAGTCCCGTGCCGGAGACGGCCAGGAAGCGGCGGCGATCGATGAGCCCGCCGAGAATCCAGTCCTCCACAATGTGCCCCAATCCCTGCACGGTCCAGGGTCCCAGCAGATCGGTGTCGGCTGGTAGCAGTGCCGGGGAATCCGCTGCCCGGCCTTGCCATAGCTCCGCCACGGAGATGACCCGGCCCAGCTCCTGGGAGAGCACATAGGCCGCCATGGTGGGCAGGGGTGAGCGAGGTAACGCGCCGGTGTCCCGCCAGTGGTAGGGCGCGGTGTCGGACGTGGTTCCGCTGCCAAAGACCCGGTTCAGCTTGCGCGCCAGCATCTTGGGACTCCAGCCGAGTTCGTCGAGCGCACTGGCGAGCGCGGCGTTCGGCTGCCCGGACCGTGTGCTCATCGCTTACCTCACGTCTCTGATGGGTTCCCTGCTCAGTCGGTGGCGTCGCCTGTTTCGCCACAGCAGCCCTTTGAATCAAGGAAGTTGACCGAGTTGACCGGTTGCTCGGGTGCCTCGACCGGCTGGCGATCCGCTGTCCTTGTTTACCGTAGCCGCCACATCGCCACCAGCAGGCAGTGAAGGGGACCGAATTGCTGAACGTACGCACACGAGAGACAACGCCCAGGCTGGGCCACCTGCTGAACCAGCCGACCGCCGGTCACGGCATAGGCAGGTTGGCTCCGCCGGCCAGCTCGGGCACCACCTTCCTGCTCCTCCTGGACGAAGGGTTCACCAGGTGATCGTCGCCAGCCAGCAGCGCCCGGCAGACACCGGCCGCGTCCGCCCGCCTGGTCCCGGGACGCAGCGTGTCGTCGTGGCCCTCCACGAAGGGATCTACGGCGCGAGCTCCGGCACCGGTTTCAGTAACCGGGCCTTCATCACCGCGCTGACTCAGCTGCTGCCGCACGGCCGGATGACCGTCGTGTCCGCCCGGGTGACGTCGGCCAGTCCGCACTACGACCGGCGGTGGAATGCCGAGCTGCGGCTGCTTCTTGACGACGCGGGTGCGGAAGTGATCCCGCTGCATCTCCTGGGTGACCTTGCCGCCACCGTCGAGGGCTGCGAGGCACTGAGCAAGGAGGCTGCCGGGCAGGCGACCACCCTCACCGACCCCACCGGGCGCTGTCTGCTCATCGGCCTCGATGTTCCGTTTCTCGGCCTGCCCCGCTACACGCCGCGCGGAATCGACATCCTCGCGGTCCCGCGTACGACCAGCATGCTGACCGATCCGTCGGACCGCGCGCGATTCTGCTGGGAGCGGGCCAGCCTTCGCGCCCTGGCAGCCCGGGGCGGCTATGTCGCGGCGATCTCACGGTTCATGCGCGGCCACTTGCAGCACGCGTACGGCGTCTCCGACGAGGCTCTGCTCGACCTGCCCAACGGGCTGCTGCTCGACGAAGCCAACCGCGCACCGTATGGGCGGCCCCTGCCAGTCGCGGCACGAGCCGGCTTCCTGCTGGCCATGGGCAGGGCCGTTCCGGAGAAGGGCTTCGAGGATCTGCTGAACGCGCTCGGCATGCTGCGCGAACAGCACGTTCCCCTTCCGCACTTGATCCTTGCGGCCACCGGGAGCAGCGCCAGCCCCGACAGCTACCAGCAGAAGCTGGCCCAGCTCGTAGACACGAACGACCTCGATGCCACCGTGCTGACGCGCTTCGATCCGGCCGTACGCGGCTGGCTGAGCAGCCCTGTTCTGCGTGCGGTGGTCGTGCCCTCCCGCGAGGAGCCGTTCGGACGTATCCCGCTGGAAGCGTTCGCCGCGCATGCCGGGCCGGTGGTCGCCACCACCGCCGGCGGCCTGGCCCAGACGGTGGTCGATGGCCTGACAGGGCTCACGGCTGCTCCCGGCGACCCCGAGTCGCTCGCCGCCGCTGTTGAGCGGGCGCTGAAGATCCAGCCGGGCGAACGCGAGCGGATGCTCGGCGCCGGCACCACGCTGCTCGCCGAACGCCACGACTACACGGCTGCCATCCGCGCGGCCCTCCGCCGCTGCGCCCCCTGGGCACTGACGACGGCGACTCGCCAGCAAGGCGCGGCCCGATGAGCCGCCCCGTCGTACTGATCTGCCTGGAATCGCCCCACTCTTTCTGGCACTTCGCCGACCGGCATGCCCATACCTTGCGGTCCGCCTTCCCCGCCGTGGACTTCCGCGTCGCCTCCTCCGACTCCCTCAACAACCAGCTTCCGCACGCGCACGTCTACTTCGGGTGGCGGTTCGCCGCAGACGGTATTGGCCTCGCCACCCGCCTGGTGTGGATCGCCTCCCCCGCCGCGGGCACCGACCACCTGCCCACCGCCGAGGCCGCCGCCGCGGGGATCACCGTGACCCGCGGCTACGGCTACCACGCCGGTCCCATGACCGAGCACGCGCTGGGCCTGATCCTCGGCTTCGCCCGCGGCCTGTTCACCAGCAGCAGGTTCCAGCGCACCCGCAACTGGTGGAAGGACGACCTCGCCACCGAGTTCTTCGACCTGGCCGGCGCCACCCTCACCGTCCTCGGCTGCGGCAGCATCGGTACTCGCCTCGCGCGTACGGCCCAGGGCCTCGGCATGCGCGTCATCGGCATCCGGCGCACCGTCCCACCCGACGCGTCCAGCGGCATCACCTGGATGCCTGCCACCCAGACCGCGCACGCGTTGGCCCTTTCCGACGTCGTGGTCAACCTGCTCCCCGCTACCGACGACACCTGGCACTTCTTCGACAGCGCCCTGCTGAACGCCTGCAAAACCGGAGCGCTCTTCGTCAACCTCGGGCGGGGCTCGACCGTCGATCACACGGCCCTGCTGAAGTGCCTGGACACCGGCCGGCTCGGCGGTGCCGCCCTGGACGTGACCGAACCGCGCCCGCTGCCCATGGCGCACCCACTGCGCCGGCACCCACGCGTGGTCCTCACCCCCAAGAGCGCCGCCTTCTCCCACCGCTACATGGACGAGGCCGTCGATTTCTTCGCCGCCAACCTGCGCCGCTACCTGGACGGCTTGCCGCTCAACGGCGTCGTCCTCCAGCCCGCCCCCACCCCCGGAGGCCAAGCCCGATGACCCACGCCGACCGACCCGCGACGCTCGCGGCGTTCGCCGCCACCAGGCGCAACCACCCCTACCTCGCCTTCACTCTCAACTCGCTGTGCAATCTGGACTGCGTCTTCTGCAAGCCCCGGTGCATGCCCGACTACGGCCACAAGGACCGGCCACTGGGCGCCGACGACTACGCGGCCATCGCCGCCGAGGCCGGCGCCTGGAAGATCAGGAAAGCCCACTGCTCCGGCGGTGAGCCCACCCTGCGCGGCGACATCCTCGACATCGTCGGCGCCCTCGCCGACGGGCTCGGCGACGGCGCGTCCATCGGCATGACCAGCCACGGAAACCTCCGCAACGGCCTGTCGGTCGAGCGGCTCCAGCAGGCCGGTCTGACCTACCTCAACGTCAGCCTGCACAGCCTTGACCCGGAACGCTCCGCCGCCATCATGGGCGGCGGCGACCCCCGCGTCGCGCGGACCACCATCGACGAGGCCCTGGCCCGCGGACTCAAGGTAAAGATCAACTGCGTGCTGCAGCGCAGCTACCTCGACGACGCCTTCCACGTCGCAGAGCTCGCCCGGACCCTGCCGGTCGCCGTCCGCCTCATCGAGCTCCAGAACATTGGGCCCGCACAGGACCTGTTCGACACCGAGTTCATCCCCGAGGCCGAGGTCCGCCGCCACTTGCACGACTGGTTCGCGGGTGCCGGAGAGATCGACCGTGAAGCCCTGGGAGTGCGCAGCCCTGGCCGCTACCTCCAGCCCACCGGCTGGTCGGGGTCGATCGGCTTCATCTCCAACTCCAGCTGCGCCACCTGCTCCGACGCCAACCGCATCAAGATCACGCCCACCGGAGTGGCCAGGCCGTGCATCCTGCACAACCGCGATATCCCGCTCAAGCCGCACCTTGCCCGTGGCACGCTCACCACGGCCTTCGCCCACCTCTTCCGCGCCATGATCGAACGCAACAGCAACGACGCGTGGCAGGGCTATCACTACGTCGACTACGACCTGCGCTGGGACCGCATGGAGCGCCCGGAAGGCGCCCCTGTAACGGGGCTGCCGCTGCTGCCCCTCGCCGATGCCGGAGCCGGCGCTCCGGCCTGTGGCCGGCGTCCGGGCTCGGGGGAGGGCCGGTGACCACGACCGTGTCCGAGGCAACCACGCTGTACGGCGATCTCGGCGGTCAGTACGCCGCCGAGCTCGCCCGCCACGGCGTCACCTCGGCAATGCTCACCCACAAGTGGCAGCGCGTCGACCTGATCGCTCCCCACTCCGACCTCGACATACGCCTTGCCCTGTCTGGCTCCCCGACGAGCTGGCGGCAGTGGAACGAGTCCCTGGCCGCGGCCCACCGTGCCGCGGTTGCGGCCTCGCCGGACAACCGGCGGCTGCTGGAGCATCCGCCGGGCTTCGCCTTCACCGTCTCCGAGATAGACGCCCGCCAGGTCGCGCCCGCCGAGCTGGCCACCTGGAGCCTGATCAACGGGCACGCGCCAACACTCCAGCGGTGGAGGTCCCGCGCGCAGATGGCCGCGTGGGACAGCCAGGACGAGCGCTTCTACCGCGCCATCCTCGATGCCCGGCTACGTGGCCGCTACCAACTGGCCGCGGACAGCACGGACAACGTCTCCCGTGACATGTCTGGCTATCGCCGGCACTGCGTGGTCTGGCACTACCTCGCGCTGTGCTGGTTCGCCGCCGCCTGTCTGGCCACCCGCACCCGCTGCCCCGGCAAGACGGCCGCCCTCAACCAGTGGCGGCCCGCCGGGCTGGAACGCTTCGCCGAACTGTTCCTGCACCAGGTGCATGCGACCACCGAGCGGGGGCGGCCGGACGCCGAGCGGCTGCTGCGAGCCGCGCACCGAGCGCTGGCCGTCGCCATGGGCCACGTACCCGTACAGGCCGGTGGCACCAGCGGTCTTGGTCACGGATCGCCGAGCACGGCGTGGATCATGACCGCCGGCACCCTGCGCGTGCGCCGCGCCCGCTGGCTGTACTACCTCGACCCGCCTCCCGGCGCGGCCACAGGCTACCTCATCGCCCGTGAGGCCAAGGAGCTCCAGGCCGTCACCGCCACCCTGCGGACGCTCGCCGCCGACCGGGTCACCGCCGAACAACAGCTGGCGGCACGCATGGCCGAACTCATCCCGCAGGGGGCCACTACTGCCGCCACCCTCCGGCGGGCGCTCGCCGACTTGAACCGGAACAGCAGCGTCGTGGAGGACTTTCTCACCGCTCCTCTCGGATAACCCAGCCCGCCCGCCCTGCACATGAGGAGGCCCAGATGCCCAGCCCCGTCCTCGGTACTCGCACCCTGAAGACCGCCAAGATCAAGATCACGACGAAATGCAACCGCTCCTGCGACTTCTGCATCTTCGCCGACGGCGCCCAGGGCGAGAACATGCCCCTGGACATGTTCGCCGCCGTCCTGGACCGCCTGGCCGCCCTCCCCTTTGCCCAGCTGCACATCAATGGCGGCGAGCCGACCGTCCACCGCGACTTTCCCGCCCTGAGCCGCCTTGCCCGCTCGCGGCTGCCCGGCACGACCATTGTGCTGGGCACCAACGCCATCACCCTGGCCCGCAACCAGCGCCTCCTGGACACGACCATCGCGTGCTACGACCAGATCCTCATCGGCTGCGACGACGAGCACGAGAACTACGCGGAGGTACACACGGTCGTCCCCGCGCTGCGCGCCGCCGGCAAGACCGTGGTGCTCAACAGCGTGCTGGAAGGCATCAGCCCGGCCCGCCTGGACGAAATCGCCGCGCTGAGCGCCGCCTACGGCGCCATCCACGTCACCAACCACGTCCACCACATCGACGTCGGCCAGCCCGCCAACGACCTGCGCGGGCTGTGCGCCCGCTACCTCGACCAGCACCTGATGATCGAACTGGACGGGTCCTGCTACCGCTGCTTCAACGCCATGGCGAAGGAGGACAGCGAATTCAGCGTCTGGGACGACGACTTTGCCGCCAAGGTCTTCGCACCGCGCGGCCATCACTACCGCTTCTGCGGCAAGTGCCACGAGTACACCGACTCTGGCGCCTCCGTAATCCCGATGGTCACCACCGCAGCCCGATGAATGCCGTCGCCCGGAGAGGGAACCGCCCATGCCTGCCGTTCTCGGCCTGAACTTCCACCATGACACCTCCGCCGCGCTGATCGCCGACGGACGCCTGTACGCCGCCGAAGAAGAACGCTGGAGCGGCCTGAAACACCACCGCAGCCCCGGCTCCCGCAAGGCCACCCTGACCGCCCCCGCCCAGGCCCTGGCCTGGTGCCTTGAGGCCGCGGGCATCAGCCCTTACGACATCGACGCCGTCTGGACGCCGTCCATGCGCCCCAGCCCGGCCGCCGGCTGGTGGCTCGCCGCCGAACGTGACGAACTCGCCGCCCTGCTGCCCACGCCGCTCGGCGAGCGACTGCGCCTGATCTCCCACCACACAGCCCACGTGCTCAGCGGCTACCTGCTCTCCGGCCATGACCACGCCGCCGGCCTGGTCATCGACGCCGGAGGCTCCTCCCTCGGCTCCGACATCGGTGCCGGACGTGAACGCATCACCGGATACGACCTGCGCCCCGACCGCATCGACCGCCTCCACCAGGCCATGCCCGCAGTCCTGCCCGGCGAGGCGGGGCCGCGCCGCGTCCACCCCTCCCTGGGCCACCTTTACCGCAACCTCGCCCTGCGCGTGATCCCGCCCGGCGACGAAGCAGAAGGCAGCATGATGGCCCTGGCCGCCTACGGAGACCCGGCACGCCACCGACAGGCCCTGCGCGCCCTGATCCACCTCGGCGAGGACGGCCACGTGGGCATCGCCCACCCCTGGGGCTCGGCAGACACCACCACGCCGCTGCTCCTCGGCAGCCGGTCATGGACCGCCGCGAGCGCCGCAACGGCTTCCTTCGGTGAACGCGCCGACCTTGCCGCCGCCGCGCAGGAAACCTTCGCCATCGCGGTCACCCACGTCGCCCGCCACCTCAAGCACCTCACCGGCGCCGACACCCTCGTCTTCTCCGGCGGCTGCGCGCTGAACTCCCATCTCAACGGCCACCTCGCCGCCGATGCGGGGTTCGACAAACTCTTCGTCGCCCCCGCCCCGCACGACGCCGGCACCGCCGTCGGCGCCGCCCTGTACGCCTGGAACTACCAGCTCGGCCAGCCCCGCCTGCCTGTCCCGGCGGACGCCGCCTGGGGCCCGGTGCCCGGCGCGCATCGCGCCGAGGCGCCCGCCGGATACCGCCTGATCCGTGGCCTCGGCGACCGGCTCGTGCCCACGGTCGTGCGGCTGCTCGCCGATCACCACGTCGTCGGCTGGGTCCAGGGCCCTCTGGAGTTTGGCCCCCGCGCCCTGGGCCACCGCTCCGTCCTGGCCCACCCGGGCAGCAGCGAGACCCGCCAGAGAATCAATGCGCTCAAGCAGCGCGCCGGCTACCGGCCCTTCGCCCCCGCCGTTCTGGCCGAGCACGCCGCCGACTGGTTCGTCGGCACCGGTGATCCCTTCATGAACCGCGTAGCGGTCACGCGCCATTGCAAGTCCGACCGCATCGGCGCCGTGGTCCACCGCGACGGAACCGCCCGGCTGCAAACCGTGGCCGCCGACCACAGCGCTCTGCGCCCGCTGCTGGAAGCCTTCTACCAGAGCACCGGCCTGCCGCTGCTGCTGAACACCTCCCTCAACCGCAAAGGCGCCCCGATCCTGCGCACTGCCCGGCAGAGCGTCCAGGCCGCCGCAGAACTCGGCCTTGACGCGCTCGCCGTTGGCGACACGCTCCTGCTCGCCGACCGGATCCCGCTGCCGCAAGCCGCCCCGCTGTCCGCTGCCGGAGGGAGGTGACCCGTGCCCATCCCCACCTCGACTGACGCCGTCCTCGCCACGCTCGGCGCCGCCTCCTGGCCCCCTCCAGACCGACGCCAAGCCCGCAGGGCCTCGGCCCTCGCCCTCGCCGCCTACGACGGTCACACCCGTGACCAGGGCACTCCCTACCTCGCCCATCCGCTTGCCGTGGTGACCATCCTGCGCACCGAGCTCCACGTCACCACTCCGCACACGCTGGTGCTGGGTCTCCTGCACGACGCCCTCGAAGTCACGCCGGGCATCGCCGACCGTATCCGGACAGCGCTCGGCGATGACCTGGTGGAGCAGCTGCGCGGCATGATCCCCGACCACCGCCTGAAGCAGCGCGCGAAATGCCCCGGCGACGAAGCCGCCTGGCGCGCCAAGACTCTCCGCCTCGACGACGAGAGCCTGCTCGTGCGGCTGGCGGACCGCATCCACAACCTGCGCGACCTGCAGAACTCACCGGACGTCCGACGCCGCGAACGTTTCCTGGCCGCCCTGGCGGACTTCTATCTGCCCCTTGCCCACGACGCCCGTTCACGCACCGCGCACCTGAACGCCGCACACACCGTGCTGGTCAGCGCCTACGAGTCCTGCCTGGCCCGCGCGGAGGAGGAGGGCCCCACGTGACAAGGGTGATCCACTCCCTCGATCCACACGGCCGCACCGGCGGACGGGCCTACCTCCGGATGCTGCATGACGTGACGGCCGACGAGATCGACTGGCAGACCGTGCCCGACCGCAAGCGCACCTACCGAGTCCGCCGCTGGCGCAAGGTGCGCCACCTCGCCCGGATCACACCGGCCGTGCACGCGCTGCGGCACAGCCCCGGCGCGTTCGTCTGGGACGACCTGAGCCTGCTGCTCTTCACCCCCGAGATGCGCGCCCGCACCATCTTCGTCTTCCACCACTATGAGTCGCTGCAGCACGACTCCCCGCCTGTGGAGGCACTGCTGTGGCGGCGCCTCTTCCAGGTGCTGCCGCAATGCGCCGCCGTGGTCTGCGTCGCGCCGTACTGGGCGCGGTTCCTGCGCGCCCGCGGCATCGACCGAGTTCACGTCATCCACAATGCCTTCGACCTCGCGGAGATCGACCATACCCGCTCCCTGGACCGGCAAGCCTGCCGCGCCGAGTTCGGTCTGCCGCCCGATGTGATCGCCGTCTACGCTGGCAAGGCCGTCCACTGGAAGGGCACTGCCACGGTCGCCGCCGCACTCGGCAGCGACCCGGGAATCCGGGTGATCACCACCGGCAGCAACACCATTGGCTTCCCCGGCGCGCATTTCGACCTCCCCCGAGATCGATATCTACGGCTGCTGCGCGCTTGCGACGTCGGGGTCTTTCACTCGTCGATGCGGGAGGGCTGGAGCCGCTGCGCCGCCGAGGCGTTGCTCGTCGGCATGCCGGCCTTGATCCGCCGTCGGGCCGGTCTCGGGGATCTCGCCCGGCTCACCAGACAGCCGGCGCCGGAACTCGACCGGCTCCCCGAGCAGGTCCGCCGACGAGCGAGCGCCCCGGAAGTCGACACGAAGATCGCCTACGACGCTCTCGCCCGCCTTGACCCCGGCTACTTCGCCACTGCCTGGAACAGGCTCCTGCGCCAGGTCCCGGAGTGATCGTTGCTCGTTACTCGCCCGCCAGGCGCCGCGGCGCGGCATCCAACCGGGCCAGCACGCGCTCACGGCCGAGCACCTCCAGCGACTCGAACAGCGGCAGGCCCACCGTGCGCCCCATCACCGCCACCCGGACCGGTGCCTGAGCCTTACCGAGCTTCAGCCCGTGCTGCGCAGCCACCGCCTCCATGGCAGCCTTCAGCGGTTCAGCCGCCCACTCGGCGCTCTCCAGCGTGGACCGGGCATCGCGCAGCAGCTCGGCGGCGCCCGCCTTCATCGCCTTGTTCCACGAACCTTCATCGAACACTGGCTCGGCCAGGAACAGGAAGTCCACATAGGTCGTGATCTCCGACAGCACCGTCAGCCGCGACTGCGCCAGCGGCGCCACCGAGGCGAAGACCGCCGGGTCGAACGCCTCCGGCGTCCACGGCGCGGCCGGGGCCGTCAGCCACGGCTCACATGCCTGCACGAAAGCCTCCGGCGACAGAGCCCGGATGTACTCGCCGTTGAACGCCGTCAGCTTCTTCACATCGAAGAAGGCCGGTGAGGTGTTGACGTCCTCCACCCGGAAGCGCTGTTCCAGCTCCTCGTACGGCCGGAGCTCCACATCGTCGCCCGGTCCCCAGCCCAGCAGCATCAGGTAGTTCATCATCGCCGCCGGCAGATAGCCGTCGGCGAGATAGTCCTCCAGCGCCACCTTGTCCCGGCGCTTGGACAGCTTCTGCCGCTTCTCGTTGACGATCACCGGCAGATGCGCCCAGGTCGGCGCCTTCGCGCCCAGCGCCTCCCACAGCAGCTGCTGCTTCGGCGTGTTCGACAGGTGCTCCTCGCCCCGGATCACCAGCGTGATGCCTTCGTCCAGGTCATCCACCACGTTCGCCAGCAAGAAGACCGGAGAGCCGTCCCCGCGCGCGATCACGAAGTCCTCGATCGAAGCGTTCGGGAACGCCGGCTTACCGCGCACCAAGTCCACCACGACGGTCTCGCCGTCGTCCGGTGTGCGGAAACGAAGCGCCCGCCCCGGCTCGTACGCCAGACCCCGCTCGCGGCAGAAGCCGTCATACCCCAAGTGCTCCGAGCCGGTCCGTTCCTTCAGCTGCTCGCGGGTGCAGTCGCAGTGGTACGCCTTCCCCGCGGCGGCCAGCTGCGCCGCCGCTTCCCGGTGGCGGTCGGCGTTCCGCGACTGGAAGTACGGCCCCTCGAACGCCGGGTCCTGCTCCGAGATGCCGATGGACGCCAGGGCGCTGATGATCCCGTCGATCCACTCCGGCTGGTTCCGCGCCGCGTCGGTGTCCTCGATCCGGAGAACGAACGTGCCGCCGGACTGCCGGGCCACGGCCCAGTTGTACAGCGCGGAGCGGGCTCCGCCGACATGAAACATGCCGGTGGGCGAGGGTGCGAAACGGACACGGGGAGCGACGGAAGACATGACGCTCAGCTTACCGAGATCAGCGCAGGCGCCGCCGCCGTGAACGAGCGGGCCGCATCGCCGATCACTCCGCATCTTCCGGCGCGAACCGTAGAACGTCGGCCGGAACGGCGCGCAGCGCCCTGGCGAGCCGATGCGCTTCCTCGGGGCTGAAGGCACCGATCGAGATCGAGAACCCCGTGCGGCGGCAGGTGGGGCAGGGGGCGGTGATCGACAGATCGTCCAAGGGCAGCCCGAGCCGTTCGGCCTGGTGAGCGACAGCCCTGGCGGCGTCTTCGGCCTCGGCGCGGTCTCGGTCGTGAACTGGGTCGATGGCGGCATGCGTCGTCATGGCTTCACCTCAAGGAATGTGAACAACGAAGGGTGGTGCTGGTGGCGGCGTGGGGTCACGGGCCGCGCTTGGTTCGACGGCGAACCTCGGTGCCCGTACCAGCTGGGCGGAAAGCAAGCGGCAGCAGGTTGTGCTGCCGCAGGCAGCTGGTGCAGGCGTATGCGGTCACCTCCCGTCCGGACTGGGTGACGTACAGGCCGACCGGGACGAGCGGGCGTTCGCTCGGGCACCACAGGCAGCGGCCTGCCGGGATCTCGTCCAGCCGGATCTGCCGGCCGTCGATCAGGCAGACTTCCGGCGGGCACAGCACCCGGATCACGCTGGTGTCGGCGAACTGGATGGTGAAGCCGCGACGGTGCTGGATGATGGTGGCGATCTGGTGGCGCTTGCCGGCTATCTCGACCACATCGCCGTGCGCGAGCGTCGCGTAGGACACCGGGCCGCTGTCCGGCCCGGTCAGCGGGCGTCCCACACACGAGCGTCCCGGCTGCGCTGCTGGTGGGCTCATCGCGCACCCCCACTCGCCCCCGAGGGCGCGAGAAACGCGGTGATGGCTGCTTCGCGGTAGCCGTAGAACCGGCCACGGGCTGCGTCGCTCTCCTCTGGCGCTGGCTCGCCCCACTCGACGACGTGGCAGGTGTCGGTGTAGGGGGACCAGCGGACCCGTACGTCGGGGAATCCGCGCCGACCGGTCAGGAGGTCGCCGACGGCGACGGCGGTAAGGAGGAGATCGACCGAGAGATAGCCCCCGCGTCGTGGCCCGCCGACGGCGACCGCCAGCAGCGAGACCCGGTGCAGGCGTACCGCCACGCTGTGGTCGAGGACGGTGGGGTCGGCGAGCCGGTCGCGGAAGTACGCGTAGTCGATGGCGCTGGTGGGCGGCAGGAGCCGAGGAGTGTTCACGCCGCCTCCTTGAGACATTTCGCCGCCACGAGGGCCTCCATCAGCTCGTTTGTCACCCAGCCGATGCGCCGCAGATGGTGCGTCGCAACGGCACGATCCCCCGCGACGTCCACGGACCGAAGAACGCGGCCCCGCTGGACCAGGGCGGCCGTTGGGGCGTCACGCTGGTCCGCCTTTGCGGCAACGGCGATAGCCGTCAGCCGCGCGAGATGGCCGCAGAGCCGCTGCACCAACTCGGCAATCTCCGCCTCATCCGGAGTCATGTCGTCGAGGGCAGCGGCGATGTCGTCCAGGACGGCCTCGCCATCCAGGGGCTGCCAGCTCCGGAGCTTGCTCAGCAGCTCGCCGAGAAGTTCAGCGTCCGCCGGCGGTTCCCAGCGGGCGACCGAGATTCGTCGGTCTGAGCAATGCTGGTCGGATGTGGCCGTGCTCATCGGTCCGCCCCGACCACGGGGAGGTCGCACCATGAATGGGGCCCTAACGACAGGACTACTAACCAAACGAGGGACCCTCTGCTCACCGGCGACCGCCGCAGGGTCCGGCGCGGCCCTCTACGCTGCCGGTGTCAACCACCGAGTTGACGAGCCATCGCCCACACACGACGGAGAGCCGATGACCACGCCGAAACTGGGCCCGGCCCGGCGCCTGCAGGCGGGATGGAGCCGAGCGGCGCGAAGGCTTCGACCACGACGATGAAGGCCATCGAGGCGAGAATCGTCACGACGACCGCGAGCAGGAGAAACCAGAAGACCGCACCTTCGGGCCTTGTGTCGGTGCCTTCCTGTGGGATGTCGAACTGGCCCATCATGCCGAGCATGATCAGTGGGCCGACGGAAAGTGCGAATAGACCGGTCAGCAGCAGCCGAACGGGTCCGAGCCGGATACCGAGCAATCGCTGAGCTGCCAGCCCGACGACGAGCGCCGCGATCGCGCCGAAGCCGAGGTAGAACGGCAACGTCAGAACATCCATCGGGCCTTCCCCGTTCGGGCGCTCGGATGGTCTTCATCCGGATGCGCGTCTGTCCGGCGACAGTGTCGCAGGCGGGTGTCTTCGGTGTGGCCCCGACACCCGGTGTGCATCAGCGCACGGAGCCGGTCACCGCCCACGCCCCGCGGCGCTCGCGTAGGTCCAGCGTGATCAGGCGGGCCACGGTCCACAGCCCGATCGCGCCCCATAGTGCGACGATGCCGGCCGTCCCCGAGGGGCTGAGAAACATGACGGCGAACGCTGCCGGTAGGAAGACGACGACCGACAGCACCGAGGCCCAGGCGAGGTAGCGACCGTCTCCCGCGCCGATCAGGACGCCGTCCAGGACGAAGACCCAGCCCGCCAGCGGCTGCAGCAGCGCGGCGACGATCAGCGCAGCCACGAGCAGCGAACGAACCTCTTGGTCCTGGGTGAACAAAGGAGCATAGACCGAGGCCACCGCCAACACCACCACGGTGAGCGCGAAGCCGGTCAACACGCCCCACTGCACCATCCTGCGGGTGACTGAACGGGCTTCATCGATGTTCCCGGCACCGAGGGCGCGTCCGACCAAGGCCTGGGCGGCGATGGCCACCGCGTCGAGGATCAGTGCGAGCAAGGTCCACGTGGTGAAAGCCACCTGGTGAGCGGCCAGTTCGGCAGTGCCCAGGCCGGTGGCGACGACAGTGGTGGTGATCAAAGCCACCCGCATCGCGACGGTGCGGACAATCAACGGCACGCCTGCTCCGAACGAACGGCGTACCCCGGGCCAATGTGGTTTCAGCGACGCGCCGTGTCTGCGCGCGGCCCGGGCGACCACGCGGATGAACACCGCTGCCATCGCCGTCTGCGCGATGACCGTTCCGATGGCCGAGCCGGCGATGCCGAGCTGAAAACCATGAACCAGGATGACATTCAGCACGACGTTCCCGGCAGCGCCCGAGCCGGCCACGTAGAGGGGCGTCCGGGTGTCTTGCAGCCCTCGCAGAACCCCGGTGGCCGCGAGCACGAGCAGCATCGGCGGGATGCCCAGCAGGCTGATTTGCAGGTACGTCTCCGCATGCTCGGCGACCTCGGGAGCCGGGCCGAATCGCTCGACGATCCATGGAGTGAGCGGCCAGCCGACCGCCAGTGTCCCGGCGCCGATCAGAATGGCCAGCCAGCACCCGTCGATGCCGGCGCGCAGTGCTCCCGGTAAGTCGTTCGCCCCTAGCATCCGGGCGACGGCTGCTGTAGTGCCGTAGGCGAGGAAGATCGAGACGTTGACCAGTGTGGACAACACGGCGGCCGCGATGCCGAGGCCGGCCAGTTCGGGCGTCCCTAGCTGGCCGACGATGGCGGAGTCGGCGATCAGGAAGAGCGGTTCGGCGACGAGTGCGCCGAGCGCGGGAAGCGCGAGGCGAAGGATTTCGCCGTCGGCCGGATGCCGGTGGAATGCCGTGGGTCGTCGTTTCATGGCAGTAGCGACGGTATTTGTCGGACCTGACAGACCTGCCGAACGTCTCGGATTCTGAGATGCATGATGACAAATTTCCCGTCCACAGCCGGTGGACGGGCGTTACCGCAGTTAGAACTAGGTCAGCACGCAGAATGGCGGCTTGTGATCCACGACTATCCCCAGGGTTGTCCACACCTGGGGATGATCGTTTCCCGGGGTTGCCAGCGAACGGCCTGAGTCATCCACAAGCAGTGCACAGAGGTTGTGCGTGTCTAGCTTGGACGACCGATGGTGGGCGGCCTACCGTCATAGAACCGGGATCGTTCGGTAGGCGTCCCGCCTGGGAAGTACGGGGACCTTGTCGGGCCTGGGTGGTAGAACGTGTGTATGAATGGGTCGACGGTGTGAGGGGATAAACGGGTGAGCGTCACTGAACTGCCTAGTCGTGACGACGCTCCGGTGGGTGGCCCGGGTCTGACGCCGCCCCAGGACGTCGCCGCGGAGCAGTCGGTGCTCGGTGCCATGCTGTTGTCCAAGGACGCCATCGCCGACGTCGTCGAAGTCCTGCGTGGTGTCGACTTCTACCGACCGGCGCACGAGGTTGTCTATGAGGCGATCCTCGATCTGTACGGCCGCGGCGAGCCGGCGGACGCCGTCATGGTCGCGGCCGTGTTGCAGAAGAGTGGTGATCTGGGCCGAATCGGCGGTGCTCCGTACCTGCATACGCTGGTTTCGTCCGTGCCTTCGGCTGCCAATGCCGGGTACTACGCCAACATTGTCCGCGAGCGTGCCATTCTGCGCCGGCTGGTGGAGGCCGGCACCCGGATTACTCAGATGGGCTACGGGGGCGACGGCGACGCTGACGACATCGTTGACCGTGCACAGGCTGAGGTCTACGCCGTCACCGATCGCCGTGCGTCGGAAGACTACGCGCCGTTGTCCGACATCATGGAGGGCGCGCTCGATGAGATCGAGGCGATCGGTTCTCGCGGCGGTGAGATGGTGGGCGTCCCCACCGGATTCGCCGACGTGGATTCGCTGACCAACGGGCTGCACCCAGGCCAGATGATTATTCTGGCCGCGCGCCCGGCCGTGGGCAAATCTACGCTGGGACTGGATATCGCGAGGGCGGCGTCGATCAAGCATCAGCTGACGTCGGTGATCTTCTCGCTGGAGATGAGCCGGAACGAGATCACCATGCGGCTGTTGTCCGCCGAGGCGAAGGTTCCGTTGCATCACATGCGGGCCGGCCAGATGACTGATGACGACTGGAACCGGATCGCTCGATCCACCGGTGAGGTCTCCAGCGCGCCGCTGTTCATCGACGACTCTCCGAACATGACCATGATGGAGATTCGGGCCAAGTGCCGGCGGCTGAAACAGCGCAACAACCTCCGGCTCGTCATTGTCGACTACCTGCAGCTGATGACCAGCGGCAAGAAGGTCGAAAGCCGGCAGCAGGAGGTCTCCGAGTTCTCGCGGTCGCTGAAGCTGCTGGCGAAAGAGCTGGAAGTGCCCGTCGTCGCCATCTGTCAGCTCAACCGTGGCCCGGAGCAGCGGACAGACAAGAAACCCATGTTGTCCGATCTGCGGGAGTCCGGCTCCCTCGAACAAGATGCCGATATGGTGATGCTCCTTCATCGCGAAGACGCCTACGAGAAAGAATCGCCGCGGGCAGGTGAAGCGGACTTCATCGTGGCCAAGCACCGCAACGGCCCAACAGCTACCATCACCGTCGCCTTCCAGGGGCATTACAGCCGGTTCGTCGACATGGCCCAGTGAGGCATCTTTCCCGGTTATGGTCCAGGCTGCTTTGAGCCGGTGATATACGGCGATCGACTGAGTGGGGTCGTCCGGAGATTTCTCAGGGATCAGTTCAACAGATGGTGGTGGATTGTGTCGGCCGCGTGGCCGACATCGTCGAGCCAGCAGAGGTGGCCGGCGGCGGGCATCATCTCGAGTGTGGCTTTGGGCAGCATGGCGACAAGGCGCCGGGCAACGGATTCGTCGCCGTAAGGATCGTGGTCACCCCAGAGGACGTAGGTGGGGGACTGTACGTGCTCGAGCGTAGCCTCGTCGATGGTGAGCGACGGGTCGAAACCGCGTCGGAATGTTCCCATACGACCCATCGACGTGAGTTCGTTTCGCATGGTGTCAGTGTGCCGCTGCAGCGCGACACACCATTCGATGAAGGGCTGGTGGATCTTGCCGGTCTTGTCCGCCGTCGCGTGCCCGAGCTGGCGGAAGGTGGACCGCATGCTCCGCTCACCGGCTGGCATACGGGTGAACAGCCGCGGCACGCCGGGTAACAGCACGAGCCGGTCGAATCCGGTGATGTGCATTCCGTCGACGAAGCCAGGACAGCCGAGGTGGACGGTGTGGATGACGCGATCGGGGCATGCCGCCGCCGAGAGGATCGCCACGTAGCTGCCGTGCGAGGAGCCAACGACATGTGCGCGATCGATATCGAACCCGTCGAGGACGTCCGCGACGAGGGTCTCGCATTCGCGGCGTATCGCGGGCAGATCGTTGAGCGGGTGTGGGTCGCTCAGCCCGGTGCCGGGCCGATCGATCATCAGGCAGCGAAACTGAGGCAGCTGTGCGGCCAAGTAGGCCCATACGGACCCGGCCGCGCCCGGGCCGCCGTGGATGAACAGCACCGGCGGGCCCTCTCCGGCCTCGAGGACACGGACGTTGACGTCATTTCGAGCCAAGTGGACTCGGTGCTCGATCGGGGTGACGCCCGCGTGGTTCCACAGTGCGCGTTCGGCGTCGCGGTATTGTCGGCTTTCCATGGCTAATCTTGACACAGTGACAAGTTTCTGTCTATAGGGGTGCAATGGAGCGAATTGACGGGCCGCAGAATCGGCGGAGTCGCCGCACGCGCGCGGCGGTACTCGAGGCGGCATGGCAGCTGCTGGAGGAGAGCGGCGCCGAGCAGACCACCATGGGCGCGGTCGCGAAACGTGCCGGGGTTAGTCGACAGGCCCTATACCTACACTTCTCCTCGCGCGCGGAGCTGTTGCTCGCTTTGCACGAGTACGTCGATGAGAAGCTTGACCTGGCTTCGTCTCTCCAACCAGTCCTCGACGCGCCTGATGCCGAAGCGGCGCTCGACGCCTTCTGCGCCCATCTGGCGCACTACCACCCGAAGATCATGGCCGTCGACCTCGCTGTCCTACGCGCGCAAGGCGACGATCCTGATGTTGCCGTGCTCGTCGACCAGGGCGTGGAGATCTGGCACGAGGCCTGTCGGAGCATCGTCCAGCGACTGGCCGATGAGCGTCGGCTGGCGGATCCGTGGACAATAGCCACCGCTACCGACCTGCTCTGGAGCTTTATGTTTCCCGAGACACTTCAGCGCCTGACCAACAGCCGCGGCTGGTCCCTCGACCGCTACCGGGAGCTGCTCACCGTGCTTTTGCGACGAACCCTCGTCGCCGCGCGTGGCCCAGACGTGGAGCCGAACGGCCCATCGTGAGAACGGGTAGCGAAGAGGGAGATGTCACGTTTCTGCCTCGCCATTCGTCTTATCGGTAACGGCATCAGTATTGCCGCGATGATCCACGGAGGCGGTAGAACATGAAGTCGGCAGGCAGCGCCGGGGTGTGGGGTCATGACCGGCGGTAGCCCGGAATCGGGTCGGCGGGACCCACATGATGTTCTCGGGGTGCGCTACGGAGCAGCCCGGCCGGAGATCATCCGGGCGTTCCGCCGCCAGGTCCGGCAGGGCGGCCACCCGGACACCGGCGGAAACGACCAAACATTCGATGAGCTGGTCCGGGCCCGGGACGTGCTCCTGGAATCCGCGCCCGATAGCTGGTACGACGGTGGGCGCAGGACGGCGCGCAGCGCTCAGGACATCAGCTATCCGACGGAGTCCGCGCGGACTCGGCCGGGTCCCGTCTACGAATACCCGTCGGCGCATCCGTCGCCGGATGAATGGGAGGAAAAGCCGCGCGTCCGGGTGGCCTCGCCTCAACGCGGCGCTGACAGTGATACGTCGTTGCTGCCGATCGTTCTCTTCTTCTTCGTCCTGTTCATCGGACCCGCCTTGCTGCGTGTGCTGGCCGTGTTCTTCGCCTCTATCACCTGATGATCATGAACACTAAATGACCATATCGGTTGCCAAGTGTTCATGATCATGGGTCAGTTCAGGAACCACCAGGCGAGGATCCCGCCGAGGGCGGTGTAGACCAGGGCGACCGGAATGGTCACGCGCAGCACCTGTCCCTCGCGTCCGGACAATCCGACGGTGGCGGAAGCCGCCACGATGTTGTGCGGGCAGATGATGTTGCCGACGGCGGCACCGAACCCCTGACCGCCGAGCAGGGGCGTCACGGCTAAGCCTCGATCCACCGATCGGCTGGCCGGGGTTGAGGTGGTCGTTTCCGTTGGGGTGTGAGGTTGCCAGGACGTGAGGATCCGCCGGACCTCGCTGTCCGGGTGTTCCACTTGGTGTCCTTGGTTGCG
>NZ_WLZY01000021.1 GCF_010122465.1 Phytoactinopolyspora mesophila
CTACGCCGCCGAGATCGCCCGCACCCGCTAGAAGTCACCCGCAATCACCAACCATGCGAATAGCCTCACCGACCCAAGATCACTCCCACCCACTCGGACCGGCCGGAACATTGCTCTCTACCAGTTTGACGAGCGGAGAGAAGCCGTGGCTCGTCGCCAAGCGCATGGGACACCAGTACGAAGCCACCACCGTCGATCTTTACGGCTGGGTCACCGACGACCAAGCACTCCGCGTAGCCGCCCAACGGATGTCACGCAGCATTCCGGAAAAGAACGGCCATGACGGATGAACGTTTCCTCCGGGTGGTCGGCGACCGCGATGTGGTGCACGAGCTCTGGAACGACCTTCCGGAGATGTGGCGCGGACCCGTCATCGGCCCGGAAATTCCCTACTGGAAGATCATCACCTCGCCCAACCATACCACCATTGATCTGACCGGACTCCCCCGTCGGTTGCATGTGGAGCTTGCCTGGATGGCGCACTGGCATGTCCTCGACGGCATGCAAGTTCCGCATCCGGCTCTTATCCAGCTAGCGACGATTTTGCGGACGGCAATCCGTCACGGCAGGCCGGTCCCGACGTCGTTGCAGGAAATGGACTGGGATACGGCTTCTGGCCTTCGACAGTGGTACTTCGCTACTCGGTGGAGGCGTTTTCCCAGCAAACGTACGCAGACGGGGATTCGCGCCATCGTCCGCTTCCCCAGGAACGCGCTCATCGCTCGATGCTCGAACGAGCCGTGGTGGCGCCTGGACAACTGGATCCCGCGATGCGACAAGCGGATCCCCCTGCCGCAAGATGAGCCGCATGCACACGCCAGCTGTTCGCCAGGGAGGATCCGAACGCCATGGCTCCGTGAAGGCGCCAAGTGGTACCTGGGTATGACGGTCGAATCCGGCATGTTGCGCTGGACAACAGTATGCGGGAGTGAGCTTAAAGGCCTCGTCCAATTCGACCATTGGCTGACCAGCACATTCGAGAATCCCGAGGATGTATTCGGCGATCCCGACGCAGCGTTCGAACAGGCCGCCGCTTTTGCTCGATGGACGAGCGATCGGCGCAACCGCGGTGGTCACCACCGCTCGGCTGATCGTCTGCGCGTTTCCCCGGAGCAGACGGCCCAAGATCTGGGTGCAGTCTCCAAGCTGTTCGAGTACATCGTCGTCAATCCCAGCGAGAGCCGGAAGACACTTGGCCCTTCGCCTTGGGACCGCGCGACGGGCACGCACGTCGCCAGTTGGCACCCACAGCGCCGAAGCGTTCCGGCCAGAACGTCGTCGCGCCCGGAGCAATACATCGACAAAAAGGCCCAGATTCAGATCCTCGCGGCACTGCCCTTGCTCGAGCTTCCCCGTGAGCAGCAGAAGGAAGTCACCACGGGCGACGGCCAGCACGTAATCGTCTACGGCCTGGGTGACCCCCAGGCGATGCGCATCACCCTGCTCCAGATCCTGACAGGACGCCGAGCAAGCGAGATCCGCACCTGCATATTCGACTGCCTGTTCTCGTCCCCGGGTTACAGTCTCTCGCCGGAATCGTCAGCCCCAGACGAGATCGCCGGCTTCGCCTATGCCCAAACGAAGATAGACGGGGCGCCCGCTTACATCCTGGTCGACCAGACGGTCATCGCTGTTATCGAGGAGCAGCGACGGTGGATACGCGAGCACTATCCTGACATCGAACCGAAGTACTTGTTCGTACAGCGGACGGGCAACCGGAACGGCAACAAGCCCTATAACGCTGGCACGTATGACGCGAAACTACGCGAGCTCAGCGACATCGTGCGGATCGTCGACAGTCGTGGGCGACGAGTGCACCTTAGCCAGACACATCGTTTCCGCCACACTCGGATCACCGAGCTCTCCGATCACCTCTCCCTCAAGGCGTTGCAACGGTATGCCGGTCACCGTTCCGCGGCAATGACCATGCATTATGTAGCAGACCGCGAGGTGCTGACCGAGCAGGCGCTCATCGCGGCACGTCGCTCGGATGTGCGGTACGACGGATATCGCCTCTCCGGCCGCAAGACCCATGCCCCGGGCGCAGACTCGTGACTCGCACGCGGGGGCAACGAACTGCAGTCCTGGCGGCCGCCGCCAAGGCGCGGTCGGAAGCAAAGACTAAGGCCGCGGAACGCGCGATCCGAACGCTTGTCAAACGAGACGTCCCAGTGACGTTTCAGGCAGTCCAACGCGAAGCTGGGGTTTCTCATTCTTTCCTATACAACCAACGTGACCTACGAAGCCGGATCGAGCACCTGCGTTCTCGATCCACGCCAAAATCCCCGTCGGCAATAACGCCAGACGCGGAAAGTACACTTGTCCATGCTCTGACCACCGAACGCGCACGCCTCCGCAAAGAGCACCGGGCGGAAATCAAAGCACTCAAAGAGGCCCTCGAACAAGCTCACGGGCAGATCATCGCTCTACGCCGGGAGCTTGAGCAACGCCCTCGGAAACGCTTAGAAGATTAGCGGACCCACATGATGTCCGGTTACAAGTCCGCTGATATGAGATGTTCTTCGAAATCGTTAGTCTGCTGGTTATACGGGGGTGAGCGTGCGTCCTCATCGACCTCGTCCACGACAACCGGGACTGTAAAACGCACGTCGTCGCTTCATAGCCTTTTCGACGCTTCAACCACGCGGCCCCGCGCCTGTCCCTCCGGCTCCGGCGTTGGCCTGGCTCTGCGCGACCGCCACGGCCACCACACAGTGATCGCCGGCGAGGCCGGGTAAACTTCCCCAGCCCCGCCGGCGATCGGCGGCTCCGCCCGCCTCAGACGACTTCTAAGCGCATTTCCTGCTCGATACCTCCAGCCAGCACCAGATGATCATCACCACAATGACCGTGAATACGGCCATCGAAACGACAAACTCCGCCATACTCCTTCCCCCCTCGTTCGTTTCATTTAAAGAAATAAGGAATTCATTACATAGTCCCACATTTGGGTGGCAAGATCAAACCACCCTCCGCCGCTTTGCACCACGCACCTCAGCGATCCGGTAAACCATGCCGCTGAAGTCTTCACCATGGCGCTATCGAATATGGCCCATCGCTTTATGCCGCATCAGAGCGCGCCAGGACTCGGCATAGCCACGCCCTTGTCGACTCGATCGAGATAACACGTTCAAGCTGCGAGCATGGCCCTGAGAATGAGACGACCCTCAGATAATAAAAACACCAACGAATCCCACGCAACCCAATCGCCTTGGCCAATATTCTCGCCCAATCGGAACTTAAACCTAACCGCCGGGATTAGCAAAGTCACAATCGTCCACGGGCCGCACCAGCTCTTTTGGCCCCAATGAAGACAGCTTTGGAGTGCGCCTGAGTCAGTCAGACGGCCAGCGTTTGATGATCTCAGTCTCATAGACCACCCAGATCTCCGGGCCAGCATGGCTGGTCACGCTCCAGATCCTGGTCCGTGAGTTCTCGAACCACCGCGCCATCTGGGTGATGCTGAGGTTGCCATTGCTCAGACGGAACATCACACCGTGGGTAAGGGCAGAGCGCTCCCACGCCCGGTATCTGATGCGTCGGTCCTTGGTCAGCAGCGACCAGCCACGCGAGATGCCCTCTTCGATCCAGTCCTCGTCCGCGACGTCTGGGCATCGTCCGCGTAGTGATCGGCGATGCGGTGGATGATCCAGCCCCGGTCTCGTAGCTGTTGTGCTACGAGCTTGCCGAGGCTTCGGTCGAGGAAGAACTCAGGCTGCAACGCGGCAGATCGATTCGACAGTCGCCGGCGACAGGTCGAACTCGTCGGCCACGACAGTCATCGGTTCACCTGCCCGCCACAGATCTACGACCGCATGTATTGGAACCTTCTGATCCGCCACCACCGGGGCGCCCCATGCGAAGCGCGGATCGATGATCAACTCGGCCGCGTCCGCATACCGTCGAAGCCTCAGTCGACCCGGGAACCCGTCCTTGTCGAAGGAAATGTCGCGCAGATAGTCTTCGAGCACTTCCCGGATCGGTACCTGCTGGTCTCCCACCCGTGTGTACTGGTCGGGAGAGTGGCGGATGAACAGGTCCACCCCATCAGTCACAATCCGTTTAGCCGCCAGCGCGTAGGGGGTATCGAACGCTTCACGAACCTCAAGCGCAGCCTGCCTGATTGTGGCTTTAGACAAGCCGAGGTCACGAAGCGAGCGCAGCACGTACGCCTCGATCACCGCGACGAATGGCATGCTCGGATATCCACGCTTGCGAGCGGGAACCTCGTGCACCAGCGAGCCGCCAGGCGCGTCGTCCTTGAGCCACGACTGCAGCGTCGAGCGCGGGATGCCCAGATGCCTGGACGCCTCAGCAGCCGTAAGCAAAGGATCGGCAAACTTATCGACCATTCCTGGCCACCTCCCTAACGACGCCCCGATCTTAAGCACTCCAAGCATGACACGCGGTACTGACAGGCTTCCCGCACTTTCCAAGCGGCGCAGATTCAAGTGGTCCAGAGTGACGCAATGCCGCGGTGATCAAACACCGAGGCTCATCCAGGCACAATCCGCCCTCTGCTGAACAGCCCAAGATCACTGGTGTCCTTGTACTGAGCTTGCTCTGTCTGCAGTGAGAGCTCGGAGTGGTCTGACGCCTGCCTGGAGCCGATGGGACGTGAGTGCGGATGCGGATGTTGGTGACCGGAGGCGCCGGATTCATCGGGTCGAACTACGTGCGCCACGTGCTTGCCGGTGAGTATCCAGCTCTCGCCGACGCTGACGTCGTCGTGCTGGACAAGATCACCTATGCGGGCGACAAACGCAACCTCGCCCCGGTGGCCGACAGCCCCCGTCTTCGCTTCGTGCAGGGTGACACGTGCGACGCGGCGCTGGTCAGAGAGCTGATGACGGACGTCAACCTCATGGTGCACTTCGCCGCCGAATCACATGTGGACCGGTCCATCAACGGCTCCGCCGACTTCGTGCTGACCAACGTTCTCGGCACCCAGACCTTGTTGCAAGCGGCGCTGGACGCCGCAGTGGACAAGTTCGTCCACGTCTCCACGGACGAGGTCTACGGTTCCATCGAGACAGGGTCGTGGCCCGAAGATCATGTTCTGGAACCCAGCTCGCCGTATTCGGCATCGAAAGCGGCGTCAGATCTCATGGCACGTGCCTTCCACCGCACACACGGCCTGCCGGTGTGCATCACACGCTCCTCCAACAACTACGGCCGGTATCAGTTTCCGGAGAAGGTCATCCCGCTGTTCATCACCAACCTGCTCGACGGGCAGAAGGTCCCGCTCTACGGCGACGGCCGCAACATCCGCGACTGGCTACACGTCGACGATCACTGCCGCGGCATCCAGCTCGTCGCCGAACGGGGCCGCCCTGGCCACATCTACAACATCGGCGGCGGTACCGAACTGAGCAACCTCGAGCTGACGGACCGGCTGCTGGCCGCCGTCGGCGCGACGTGGGAACACGTCGAAACAGTCACCGACCGCAAAGGACACGATCGGCGGTACTCGGTAGACATCACCAAGATCTCCACTGAGCTTGGGTTTCACCCCCAAGTTCCCTTCGATCGAGGGCTCGCCGACACCGTGCAGTGGTACATCCAGAATCGAGCCTGGTGGGAACCGCTGAAAATGCGCACCCTACTCGCGGGGACGTGACGGCCATGTTGTCAATCCTGGTGACCGGTGGTTCGGGGCAGCTCGGGCGCGATCTCAGGGCATTGTCATCGCCGGAGGCTGACGTCCGCGCTCCTGGCTCGGCAGAGCTCGACGTGCTCGATACGCGAGCCGTCACGGAGGCCATCTCCGAACTCTCCCGGGCAGCCGTACGAGCCAACCGTCAGCCTCTGCTGATCAACGCGGCCGCCTATACGGCCGTCGACGCGGCGGAGACCGACCAGGAACGCGCCTATGCGGTGAACGCCGCCGGCCCGCGGATTCTGGCCTTTGCCTGTGCCCGCTACGGCGTGCCGATGGTGCACATCTCCACCGACTATGTCTTCGCCGGACACGCCCGGCGGCCCTACCGGCCGGAAGAGACCCGAGCGGCACGCAATGTGTACGGGCGCAGCAAAGCCGCCGGCGAGGACGAGGTCCTCATCGAAAACAACAGATCCTGGGTGGTGCGCACGAGCTGGCTGTATGGGGCCGGCGGCGCCAACTTCGTGCGCACGATGATCGAACTCGAACGCGAGCGGGAGACCGTCTCCGTGGTTGACGACCAACACGGTTCCCCCACCTGGACCGCGGATCTCGCCAGTGGGTTGCTCGAACTCGGTCAGATCATCGCCGATGGCCACCCGCCCCGGCAACGCGTCCTGCACTGTAGCGGCACCGGTGCTACCACCTGGTATCGCTTCGCGCGGGCGATCTTCGCTGAAATCGGCGCCGATCCGGAGCGGGTGCGGCCCTGCGCCACTGCCGATTTCCCGCGCCCAGCGCCGCGCCCGACGTACTCGGTGCTCTCCAACGACGCCTGGCGCACGGCGGGCCTCACTCCCCTGCGCGCATGGCGGTCCGCGTTGCATGACTTCTTCGCCGCATCCGGCTACGGCCTATCCGCTGACCCGAGTGCTGAACAGAGTCCGGTGATGGGGCGGTAACGGTGGATATGGATGTGCGTGAGCTCGCTGTGCGAGACGCTTACGAGTTCATCCCGCGCATCCATCACGACCGTCGCGGCTCGTTCGCTACCCCATTTCAGGAGTCGGCTTTTCTCCAGGCGTGCGGGCACTCCCTGACTGTGGCGCAAACCAATCACAGCGTGTCCCGCCGCGGAACGATCAGAGGCATCCACTTCGCCGACACTCCCCCCGGCCAGGCCAAGTACATCTACTGCCCACGCGGGGCCTTGCTTGATGTCGTCGTGGATGTGCGCGTAGGCTCACCCACCTTCGGCAGGTGGGACGCCGTCCGGCTGGACAGCAGCGCCTCCCTAGCCGTCTACGTGGCCGAAGGCCTCGGACACGCCTTCATCGCGCTCGAAGACAACACGGCGATGACTTACCTGTGCTCGACGAGCTACAACCCCGCCGGCGAACACGGCATCTCACCGCTGGATCCCGCACTTAATCTGCCGTGGCCGCCCGAATTCGAGCTGATCCTTTCGGACAAGGACTCATCCGCGCCGATGCTGGCCGACGCCGAACGCAGCGGGATGCTGCCCTTGTACGACGAGTGCCTCGCCCACTACAAAAGCCTCACCCGGTAGCTAGGTGTTGGCCGTCTAGCATGTCGTCAAGCAACAGCCGATGAAGGTGTCGGCTGTCACGCGATCTCAGCGCGCTTGCGGCGCTCGAGTAGCCACTTTCGGGAAGTAGGTGCCGGGAGCGGAGCTTTCCGGCGCGCGACGTCGAGGGCGCGCCGGTCCAGGCTTTTCACCAGCGGACGTAAGCCCCGGAAGTAGAGGTCACGACACACCCCACGCGGGTGTCCATCTCGAACTCGAACCGCCGGCTCTACCGCCGCCTCCACACCGGCCCCCATGTCACTGAGTTGCTGCTCGAGCCCGCTGTAGCGAACCCGAGGATTAGCAGTCGGTTGACGCGTCGATCTCCAGCCGGATAGTTTCTTGTAGTAAAATTTCTATTTCTAAATCGGCTCGGCCCGTGGCCGCCATCTCGACATCGTGGGATCGGCAACTGTCTGCCGCGCAGCGATTTTCTGCACCCGCTTCGCAAGGCGTGCCAGGCGGCTCCCTCCGGAAGGGATTCCAGATGACGGCTCCAACAGGTTTGCGAGTAGAACACCGTGATGAGCCCCTGGGCATCACAACACGTCAACCAAGACTTTCGTGGCAC
This sequence comes from Phytoactinopolyspora mesophila, assembly GCF_010122465.1. Taxonomy (NCBI): domain Bacteria; kingdom Bacillati; phylum Actinomycetota; class Actinomycetes; order Jiangellales; family Jiangellaceae; genus Phytoactinopolyspora; species Phytoactinopolyspora mesophila. The sequence goes on from NZ_WLZY01000021.1 coordinate 7,762, forward strand.
CTGCCCGCGGGAAGCAGGCGACAGATCGCATTCCAAGTGCGCGCCGCACTGTCCGACTCCGACCAGGTGTTATGGGATACAGGCCGCATCGAGTCGGACCAGTCGCTGCTCGTCCCTTACAACGGACCCGCCCTCGAGTCCGGTCAACGGGTCAACTGGACCACCCGGACGTGGACCGAACGAGGCAGATCCGAATGGTCGAATCCCTCATGGTGGGAAATGGGGCTGCTATCCCGTGATGATTGGTTGGCGCGATTCATCGAACCGGTTGAGGACGACGACATCAAAGCAGGCAGCCCACGGCCGGCCTACTTGTTCCGACGCTCCTTCAAGCTCGAGCACGATTTCTCGGCGGCGCGACTCTACGCCAGCGCACACGGAATATACGAGTTCTTCATCAATGGCCAGCGGGTGGGCGACATGGAACTCACGCCTGGCTTCACCAGCTACTGGTCAAACCTGCATGTGCAGACCTTCGACGTCACAGACCTGCTGCAACAGGGCGACAACGTACTCGGCGCCATCGTCTCCGACGGCTGGTTCCGTGGACAAGTCAGCGGAGCTCGCCTGACCAACATCTACGGAGCCAGCATCGCCCTCCTCGCCCAGCTCAACGTCTACGAGGCCAACCAAACCCTCACCCGAATTGGGACAGGACCAGAATGGACGTGCAGCACTGGCCATATATCGGAGGCCGATCTGTTTCAGGGACAGACGGTCGACCTACGCGCCACGCTGCGCAATTGGGACTCGCCCATGGCACAGCCGCGAGGCTGGCTGCCAGTCACTGAATGTGACTACGACCTTGCTCGCCTGGTCTCCTCCCCCGCACCTCCGGTGCGCCGAGTCGAAGAGCTCAGCCCTTCCACGGTGACCCGCCTGCATCCAAACCGGCAGGTCATTGATCTGGGACAGAACATCAACGGCTGGGTCCGCCTCAGGAACCTGGGACCGGAAGGCACAGCAATTTCCCTGACATACGGCGAAGCGTTGGGCAAGGACGGAGACGTCACAACACAACACCTCATGCCTGACCTGGACGCACCGAGGTATGTTCAGGAGCCGGAGTTCGTCAACATGACGGCACCGTTCCAGATCGACCGCGTGGTCTCGGCGGGTCACCCCAACGAGTGCTTCGAACCTCGACATACAAGTCACGGGTTCCGCTATGTCCGTGTCGAAGGCCATCCTGAAACCCTCACAGCCGACGATGTGAGCGGTGTTGTTGTCCACACCGACCTACGCCGCACAGGCTGGTTCGAGTGCAGCGACGACCGGATCAACCGATTACACGAAGCCGCTGTGTGGAGCTTCCGTGGAAACGCGTGCGACATACCCACGGACTGTCCTACTAGAGAGCGAGCGGGCTGGACCGGCGACTGGCAGATCTTTGTCTCCACAGCCGCGTTCATCTACGACGTGGCGGGCTTCTCCATCAAATGGCTACAGGATCTAACCGCGGACCAGCACGACGACGGCAAGGTGCTGCACTGTGCCCCGGAGACCATGTCTGCCGAGATCATGGACAAGATCGGAGCACCTCATGGCTCGGCCGGCTGGGGGGACGCAGCGGTGATTGTCCCTTGGGAGATCTATCGTGCCTACGAAGACCGCGATCTTCTGGCTGATCAGTGGCCCTCTATGGCGGCGTGGGTTGACTTTGCAACCAGGATGGCGCGCGAGGGGCGACATGAGAGTCGGGTGCAGCAGCGACCTGTCGCGGCTGCCCATGAGGAGTTCCTCTGGGACACGGGCTTCCATTGGGGCGAATGGCTGGAGCCTGATGAGTGGAGTCCCGACACTATCCCGCGGCTCGGAACAGCCGACCACGGCATCGTGGCAACGGCTTACCTCTATTATTCGGCGCGGCTGCTCACCAGAATCGCGGAGATCCTCGGCCGGGGCAGTGACGTCAGTCGCTACCGACGGCTCGCCACCGCCGTGCGTTCAGCATGGCAAGCTGAGTTCATCAAGCCCGACGGCACACTGACCAGCGACACCCAAGCCTCGTACGTGCGCGCGCTCACGTTCAATTTGGTTCCTGACGAGCTCCGTCCCCAGGTCGCGAAACGCCTCGTCGAGTTGATCCGGGAGGCTGGCACGCACCTCCGCACCGGTTTCCTCGCCACCCCCTATCTACTGCCTGTTCTCGCCGACACTGGCTATCCCGAGGTCGCCTACGAACTGCTCTTCCAAGACACTGAACCATCATGGCTCACCATGATCGACCGCGGAGCTACCACCATCTGGGAAGACTGGCGGGGCACCGACGAGGAGGGCACACCCTCCCTGTCACTTAACCACTACAGCAAGGGAGCCGTGATCTCCTTTCTGCACCGCTACATCGCCGGCATCCAGCTCCTCGACGACGGGCCGGCGTACAAGCGGTTCCGCATCAATCCCACACCTGGCGCGGGCATCACCCACGCCCGAGCCGACCACGACTCCCCATACGGAAGAATCACATCCGCCTGGCATATCCATGACGATCAATTCAAACTGAACGTCACCGTCCCCCCGGGCACCACTGCAGAAGTACACCTACCCGACGGTGCGCGCTTCGACGCCGAACCTGGCAACCACACCTACCGTCAGCCGCACTCCGCAACGCGGACCGGACGCTAAGCCTGCCGGTTGTGCCTGCAGCCCTCGAACTGGGCAAAGTACTGGGCTTGTGTGGCCGCGGCCATGACTCGGGCTCCAAGAACACCGCCTCGGTGGAACCGTCATGCAGAATATGGAGGGGCTCTGACAAGAACGAGGAGACCCGTGCTGAGCAACGTTGATCGAATGTGGGAGGCCTTGGCGGGCCCTGCGCCTGTGGTACATCGGGTCACAATTGATACATCTCCGATATTCCGAGATGCCAACTGCGAGTTCTCGCAGTTCACCGCGCTGCTTGGTGTTCACGGCGTTGGCAAGAGCACCATATTGCGGATGCTCGAAAGTGCATTGCCGGGTTGGCAGGTCCTGAGGCACAGGGAGCGAAGTCGGGATCTGGGGCCTCTCACCGGCACGTACGAGCTCGTTCTCGAGGGTGAGCCGACATTGGCGCAGAAGTTTGTTCGCCCTTTGCAGTCGGACGCGTCCGCGTCACAAGCCATGGTCGCAGACAGCGTGTTGTGTACGCACCTCACCTCTTATGTGGTGGAGAGCGAGACCGACTATGCCGCCGAGAATATCGGACCCCGCGAAGTGGCCCCCATCCGCGTCGAACGGCTGCGCAGGACAGGCGTGGACGCGTTGAGCCGGATACTGGGTCACCGCTACGAGTGGGTGGAGGAAGGTGACATAGCGGTCGGAATGGCCGCCGATCTTTTTCCCCATGTGCGGTGTGCGCATGACGGTGCCGCTATTGACATCTGGCAGATGAGTGCTGCCGAGCGTTGGGTGCACTACGTCTTATGGTGTCTACGGTCCGCGGGACCCACCGAGGTGGTTCTCATCGATGAACCAGAGTCCTGCCTTGCCACACCGGGACATGCTGCCTTCCTCGATGAGATCGCCCGCATCACGTACGCCGTTGGCTGTCAGACAGTCATTGCCACACACTCCGAGGCGATGATTCGCCGAGTGGCTCCAGAGTGCCAGCGCCTTGTTACGCGGGGCGCAAACGGCGGGAAGATCACAAATGTGACCTCGGCGGAGCGGGTGCTCAGCGCGCTATCCCTCGAACCTCACCACGTGCAGGCTGTCGTCTACGTCGAGGATGACATGGCAAGCCGAATTCTCGACGCCATCATCCGGCGGTTCGCCTCGCATGCGGCAGCTCAGTTCGATGTTGTCTCCAGCGGAGGCTCGGACGAAGCGGCGCACGCGTTCCGGGTCACCAGGAGATCACGTCGGCTCGTATCAATGTGTGTTCTCGATGGCGACCTGCGCACGAAGAACGAGTACGCGGACTGTCTTTTCCTCCCGGGCGGGTCCCCCGAAGAAGAACTGGTTTCGGCCCTTGCCCAGGATCCGGAGCGGGCCGCTGAGTACTTGGAGACCGATGTGCAGACGCTGCTTGTCGCCGTGGACAAAAGTCGATTCGCTGTTCATCAACGGGTTTTCGACGTCATCAGGACATCGCTCGGGTGGCGTGGCCCCGGATTAGTTATTGACCGTTGCATCGACGTCTGGCTGGCGAATGGCCAGGTAGCCGAGGAAGCTCGTGTACTCGCGAGCGCACTTATTGCCCGCATGATCACGTCAGTAGACAAGTGACGATTAGCGGCGGCTTGACGCCCGATGGACGAGGTCCATGCACCCGCCACCTCCGAAATATGTGCTTCCGGGCGGCGTGTTGCCTGCGCGTTTGCTGCCAGCGCCCATGTGACTGACAGCCGGGCCTTTGAGCTAGTCAAGCATTTCGAGGGTCTCGAAGGGTTTGACTCCGCTAGCGGCAGCCAGTCGGGACGCACCGCAATCTATGGGAGAACTCAACTTCCACGAGCCTGATTGCCGCACCCCATATCCTTTCGGCCGTCAGCCCGACCGGGTCGTCGTGCTGACCAACACGCCGTCGGGCGAGACGGCCGTCATGGGGGTCGCTACGTCGCCCCGCCAGGGTGTTGTGTCAAGCAGGCAGACGCCTTCAGCGCGGGCCCAGATGTCGCTCTGTGCGTCCAGGGCTCACATGTCGACGCTCCGACCATGTGGGACTACACCTGACAGGCACGTCTAGTCAGGCGCCTGTCGTGAGACTTTCTGAACGCAATCGACCGGGCATACTACCGGCTCATGCCCTGGAGGAGTGGGTTCAGGCTCCGGCGACGTAGGCGGTGAGGAAGTGGATGCCGTGGCCGTCGAGGTTACCGCGGGCGCGTTCGTAGTTGTTCGGTGATGCGGAGTGACATGCCGAATAGCGTCCGCAGCACCAGCAGCCCTTCGATACGATCGCCGTGGCACGCTTCGAGCACCCGTAGCACCCGTAGCACCCGCGACGGTGAGCGGCATCGTGGCGGGCTTGTTGCTCTCGCCGACCAGGTCCAGGATGCGGCGGGGCTCGGGCCGTAAGTTCTCGACCTGGCTCAAACCATGCTTCAACCTCGAACGCTCTTGTTCGCCACAACTCCGATGTCGCATGTGAATTGCGAGCCTTTCGCGTAGTGGCAGATCAGGTGCAAAGTTATACATCCGTGACAAGATCATCCATTAGCCTTGTCGGCGACCGAACGTAGGATTTTCTCCAGCAAGCAAATGGGGCGGGGTGAGGGGGCGGGGATGGCAGATCTCCAGTGCGTGAGGCAGTGCGCCCAGGAGATCATCTCCGCTCACGTTATCGAACAGGACACGTCCCTGAGGGATCGTCTGATCACCGAATACGCAAGCGCTCACGAGCGACTACTCGATGTGATCTATGCGTTCGTCCAGTCTCACGTAGTCGAGACCGTAGTGCCTCAAGCTGAGATCGCCGAGGACCGATTCGCCTATATGTTGGACGCCAGCGCCACACTGCTCCAGCTGATGGGCGAGTCGATAGGGGTCTCGCCGAGCGCGCTAGCACCCGTCTTCTTAGAAGCACATCTGGAGTCGGTCCGAGACCTCACAGGTCAAGGCGCCCGAGCGGTAACACTCGCTGCCCAGACGTGTCTGGCGGTGCACATCAGCGTGCGACGCGGGCAAGAACCGCTCGGCATCCAGCGGCACCTTGACCTTGATGACATGTGTGCGGTCGTCCAAGAGTTGGACCAGATGGTTCAACTCTTGCTCAGGGTCGTGGTTGCGAGGGTGGGCCAACTCGCGGTGATTGAGCACCTACTTGATCACCATATAGAGCGCATCCTTCAAGTCCAGGCTGTAGCTTCAGGAGTGTCCGTGAGTGCTCACGTGCGCAGGTACTGGGAAGCTCTTGCCGACCGAGATGTTAGGTTCTCTGGCTAGATTTCTAGACTGCCCCTCGCCGAGTGACACGATCGTGGCTATTATCGTGGCAGGAGGCAAGAAGAGGGGAGGATTCAATGTCTACTGACCTGCAGGAACGCGTGTTCCAAACTGCCGACTTGGCCAGTGCGGCTCGCCGAGAGTTCATCAAAGCTGCGCGCGAGGGCCAAGCACGGTTCAGGGCTCCAGATGGCGAAGCGCTCGTCATGACTCGGCAAGCGACGCTAGATCATCTGGCTCACCTCCGAGACTATGTCATTGCCTACGTCACCCTTGACAACGCGCTCATGCGTCCAAGGGCGGACAGGCGCGTCGCCGACTACGGCGCGTGGGCATTTATGGAAGTCTTCGACGACGAAGACCTTACCGAGTTCCAAGGTGAGATCAACGACGCACTAATAAGAGCTGTCGCTGCACAAGACGTCCGTGTCGTCGAGGAGACACTCGCCGCGTGGCGCCGCAGCGCTCGAACGCTGTCGGACAGCGTCGCACGCGAAATCCTTGATGGGAAAACCGAAGATGATGATTGGGTCGACCTAGAAGAACCGGCGGAGGCTTAAGGACCATGCAACGGGGGAAGGTCACGCCGCCGAAACCTCAGAGCTACCAGCCATTCGTGGCAGAAGAAGCCCTGTAGGTAAGCCAGCAGAGAAGCCCGAGTGGAGGGTGATTGTCCACCGCAAGCACCTTGACCTATGGATGTCGCTCGCCGAGACGTGCGGGACTGCCAACGCTAAAGAGCTCTGGCGACATCTGGCCCACCAGCCAGACAAAAAACCGCAGCTGGGAACGGTAACGCCTATGAAGGGAAAGCAATACCAGGGAAAAGATGGGTGGTCTCGCGTGTACCACTACGAAATCAGCGGAGCGGGTCGTGTCGACTACCAGTTCCATCGCGAATATGTTGCGTCCAAAGGTGATCCGCACAAGGTCGTAAGGATTGTGAGCATCGACCTCGGAAGCCACTAACACCCGGGATAAGGCCAATGCGAGCCCATGGTCATGACCATGGGCTCGCATTGGCCTTGCCAATCGCTCGCATCCGCGCCAGGCGTACTGGACAGATGCCGAGGTGATCAAGCACCGAGGCTCATGCAGGCACAAAGCGCCCTCTGACCTGACTTCACCCACTGGGCTTAGTGACCTTTGATTTTGTCGAGGAGTTCCTGGGCGTGTTCGGGGATTTTGGGTTCGAGAGTGAGTTGCTGGCCGTTGACCTCGATGGTTGCAGCGCGGATCGTGC
>NZ_WLZY01000022.1 GCF_010122465.1 Phytoactinopolyspora mesophila
TGCCACCCGCCGAGACTACCGACCAACCGAATATTTAGTGACCCCTCCACCCCACCCCAGCAACCAAACCCGCACGTCAACACCCCACTGACCCATCGATGAACACCTCAGTGGGTGAACTCGGGTCAAAGAAGAACTGAGCGTCGACATCGCCGCCGCCAGTGCCGTCCACTTCGGCAACTTCACAGCCCAGGCCGACGGTCACGCCCACGGAGTCAACGTCCAGATGACCTGTTACACCGCCGACTACCGTGGAGTTCTCTTGCCCAGCCACGAGATCGAGGAAATCAGCTGGCTAACTTACGCCGACCGCCGCCATGTCTCCCCGGTCGATCAACTAATCTTTGATCATCGCCGGCAGCGCGGCCAATTGGCTTGAACATGTGATCGACGTCCCGGGAAAACAAAAAGAGGGCCGCCCCGGGAATGGGGCGGCCCTCTTTGTGTGATGTTTATGTCCGGCGGCGTCCTACTCTCCCACCCCGTCTCCAGGGCAGTACCATCGGCGCTGAAGGGCTTAGCTTCCGGGTTCGGAATGGAGCCGGGCGTTTCCCCTTCGCTATGACCGCCGGAACTCTATTGAGATGTTCGGGCTTGTGGATCCCGACCGTATCTCGGGAACCGCACAGTGGACGCGCATGCATTTTATGGAAAGTGTGAGTCAAGTCCTCGGCCTATTAGTACCGGTCAGCTTCACGCATTGCTGCGCTTCCACGTCCGGCCTATCAACCCAGTCGTCTAGCTGGGGGCCTTACCAGGTTAACCCTGTGGGAGACCTCATCTTGAAGCAGGCTTCCCGCTTAGATGCTTTCAGCGGTTATCCCTTCCGAACGTAGCTAACCAGCCGTGCTCCTGGCGGAACAACTGGCACACCAGAGGTTCGTCCGTCCCGGTCCTCTCGTACTAGGGACAGCCCTTCTCAAGTCTCCTGCGCCCGCAGCGGATAGGGACCGAACTGTCTCACGACGTTCTAAACCCAGCTCGCGTACCGCTTTAATGGGCGAACAGCCCAACCCTTGGGACCGACTACGGCCCCAGGATGCGACGAGCCGACATCGAGGTGCCAAACCATGCCGTCGATATGGACTCTTGGGCAGGATCAGCCTGTTATCCCCGGGGTACCTTTTATCCGTTGATCGACAGCGCTTCCACAAGCCACTGCCGGGTCACTAGTTCCTACTTTCGTACCTGTTCGACATGTCTGTCTCACAGTCAAGCTCCCTTGTGCACTTGCACTCGCCACCTGATTGCCAACCAGGCTGAGGGAACCTTTGAGCGCCTCCGTTACTCTTTGGGAGGCAACCGCCCCAGTTAAACTACCCACCAGGCAATGTCCCTGATCCGGATCACGGATCGAGGTTAGATGTCCAATACGACCAGAGTGGTATTTCAACGTTGACTCCACAGATACTGGCGTACCTGCTTCAAAGTCTCCCACCTATCCTACACAAGCCGAACCGAACACCAATACCAAGCTGTAGTAAAGGTCCCGGGGTCTTTCCGTCCTGCTGCGGGTAACGAGCATCTTTACTCGTATTGCAATTTCGCCGAGTCCGTGGTTGAGACAGTGGGAAAGTCGTTACGCCATTCGTGCAGGTCGGAACTTACCCGACAAGGAATTTCGCTACCTTAGGATGGTTATAGTTACCACCGCCGTTTACTGGCGCTTAAGTTCTGAGCTTCGCCACCAAAGGTGGCTAACCCGTCCCCTTAACGTTCCAGCACCGGGCAGGCGTCAGTCCGTATACATCGTCTTGCGACTTCGCACGGACCTGTGTTTTTAATAAACAGTCGCTCTCCCCTGGTCTCTGCGGCCTTCAACGCTTCGTCCGCAAGGGACTACACGTATCCGGCCCCCCTTCTCCCAAAGTTACGGGGGCATTTTGCCGAGTTCCTTAACCACGGTTCACTCGATCGCCTTGGTATTCTCTACCTGACCACCTGTGTCGGTTTAGGGTACGGGCGGCTTTGAAGCTCGCTAGAGGCTTTTCTCGACAGCTTAGGATCACCCACTTCGCCACAATCGGCTCGGCATCCAGCCTCGGGCACTACTGTGGCGGATTTGCCTACCACGGCCCTGCGCTGTTACCCCGGGACTACCATCGCCCGGGTTGGGCTACCTTCCTGCGTCACCCCATCGCTTGTCTACTACCGGTTCGGGTCCCGCGCTCACCTGCAATACGTCCCGAAGGACATGCCGCAGGATCGGGCGGTTAGCATCACCGGGTTCGACATGGTCGCGTCAAAACCGGTACGGGAATATCAACCCGTTGTCCATCGACTACGCCTGTCGGCCTCGCCTTAGGTCCCGACTTACCCAGGGCGGATTAGCCTGGCCCTGGAACCCTTGGTCATTCGGCGGACGGGTTTCTCACCCGTCTTTCGCTACTCATGCCTGCATTCTCACTCGTGTGGCGTCCACAACTGGGTCACCCCGCTGCTTCAATCGCCACACGACGCTCCCCTACCCAACCATGCACCTGGACTCGTCCCACAAGGAGACGAGCCGAGTTCACGCATGATTGCCACAGCTTCGGCGGTGTACTTGAGCCCCGCTACATTGTCGGCGCAAAATCACTTGACCAGTGGGCTATTACGCACTCTTTAAAGGATGGCTGCTTCTAAGCCAACCTCCTGGTTGTCTGTGCGACTTCACATCCTTTTCCACTTAGTACACGCTTAGGGGCCTTAGCTGGTGGTCTGGGCTGTTTCCCTCTCGACTATGAAGCTTATCCCCCACAGTCTCACTGCCACGTTCTAACTTACCGGCATTCGGAGTTTGGCTGACGTCAGTAACCTTGTAGGGCCCATCGGCCATCCAGTGCTCTACCTCCGGCAAGAAACACGTGACGCTGCACCTAAATGCATTTCGGGGAGAACCAGCTATCACGGAGTTTGATTGGCCTTTCACCCCTACCCACAGGTCATCCGCCCACTTTTCAACGTAGGTCGGTTCGGGCCTCCACGCGGTCTTACCCGCGCTTCACCCTGCCCATGGGTAGATCACTCCGCTTCGGGTCTAGGGCACGCGACTCAATCGCCCTATTCGGACTCGCTTTCGCTACGGCTTCCCCTCAACGGGTTAACCTTGCCACATACCGCTAACTCGCAGGCTCATTCTTCAAAAGGCACGCCGTCACATCCCCGAAAGGATGCTCCGACGGCTTGTAGGCACGCGGTTTCAGGTACTATTTCACTCCCCTCCCGGGGTACTTTTCACCATTCCCTCACGGTACTGTTCCGCTATCGGTCACCAGGGAGTATTTAGGCTTAGCGGGTGGTCCCGCCAGATTCACACGGGATTTCTCGGGCCCCGTGCTACTTGGGTTTTGCGCTCCGGAGTCATCGTCTGACGTCTACGGGGGTTGCACCCTCTACGCCGGGCCGTTCATGACCCTTCGACTTCAACGATGATTTTTTACTCCTGGCCAGTCCGGCAGAACTGACATGCACAATCCCACAACCCCGCATACGCAACCCCTGCCGGGTATCACACGTATACGGTTTGGCCTCTTCCGCTTTCGCTCGCCACTACTCACGGAATCACTTTTGTTTTCTCTTCCTGTGGGTACTGAGATGTTTCACTTCCCCACGTTCCCTCCAACCACCCTATGTGTTCAGGTGGAGGTGACGGCACATGACTGCCGCCGGGTTTCCCCATTCGGACATCCCCGGATCATAGCTCGGTTGCCAGCTTCCCGGGGCATTTCGCAGGCTCCCACGTCCTTCATCGGCTCCTGGTGCCAAGGCATCCACCGTGTGCCCTTAATAACTTGACCACAAAGATAAAGATGCTCGCGTCCACTGTGCAGTTCTCAAGCTACGGGCGGAAAACCAGCTCACACCCCCGTCAAACATCACCACAGTGACCGATACGAGGAGAGCTGGACCCGAGAGCGATCAGCAAAAACAGCCGATCCCTCAGGACCCAACAACGTGCCTAATTGTCGACGTTCCATCCATGAGCAACCACCGCAGGACACTCGCCTACGACATGGCTCTGCACCGAACCCAAAGAGTCCGGTGAGAATGCTCCTTAGAAAGGAGGTGATCCAGCCGCACCTTCCGGTACGGCTACCTTGTTACGACTTCGTCCTAATCGCCAGTCCCACCTTCGACGGCTCCCTCCCACAAGGGGTTAGGCCACCGGCTTCGGGTGTTACCGACTTTCATGACGTGACGGGCGGTGTGTACAAGGCCCGAGAACGTATTCACCGCAGCGTTGCTGATCTGCGATTACTAGCGACTCCAACTTCACGGGGTCGAGTTGCAGACCCCGATCCGAACTGAGACCGACTTTTTGGGATTCGCTCCACCTTGCGGTATCGCAGCCCTCTGTATCGGCCATTGTAGCATGCGTGAAGCCCTGGACATAAGGGGCATGATGACTTGACGTCATCCCCACCTTCCTCCGAGTTGACCCCGGCAGTCTCCTATGAGTCCCCGGCATTACCCGCTGGCAACATAGGACGAGGGTTGCGCTCGTTGCGGGACTTAACCCAACATCTCACGACACGAGCTGACGACAGCCATGCACCACCTGTACACGGCCCTAACGGACCCGACATCTCTGCCGGTTTACCGTGTATGTCAAGCCCAGGTAAGGTTCTTCGCGTTGCATCGAATTAATCCGCATGCTCCGCCGCTTGTGCGGGCCCCCGTCAATTCCTTTGAGTTTTAGCCTTGCGGCCGTACTCCCCAGGCGGGGCGCTTAATGCGTTAGCTACGGCACGGATCCCATGGAAGGGGACCCACACCTAGCGCCCAACGTTTACGGCGTGGACTACCAGGGTATCTAATCCTGTTCGCTCCCCACGCTTTCGCTCCTCAGCGTCAGTTCCGGCCCAGAGACCCGCCTTCGCCACTGGTGTTCCTCCTGATATCTGCGCATTTCACCGCTACACCAGGAATTCCAGTCTCCCCTGCCGGACTCTAGCCTGCCCGTATCCACCGCAGACCCGGGGTTGAGCCCCGGGCTTTCACGACGGACGCGACAGGCCGCCTACGAGCCCTTTACGCCCAATAATTCCGGACAACGCTCGCACCCTACGTATTACCGCGGCTGCTGGCACGTAGTTGGCCGGTGCTTCTTCTGCGCCTACAGTCACCCGAAGGCTTCGTCGGCGCCGAAAGAGGTTTACAACCCGAAGGCCGTCATCCCTCACGCGGCGTTGCTGCATCAGGCTTTCGCCCATTGTGCAATATTCCCCACTGCTGCCTCCCGTAGGAGTCTGGGCCGTGTCTCAGTCCCAGTGTGGCCGGTCGCCCTCTCAGGCCGGCTACCCGTCGTCGCCTTGGTAGGCCACTACCCCACCAACTAGCTGATAGGCCGCGGGTCCATCCTTGGCCAGAAACCCTTTCCACGCGCCGACCATGCGGTCACGCGTCATATCCGGTATTAGACCCAGTTTCCCAGGCTTATCCCGGTGCCAAGGGCAGGTTACCCACGTGTTACTCACCCGTTCGCCGCTCGAGTACCCCCGAAGGGGCCTTTCCGCTCGACTTGCATGTGTAAAGCACGCCGCCAGCGTTCGTCCTGAGCCAGGATCAAACTCTCCATTAAGGTCATATGACAACCCCAGCCCCTCACCAAAAAGCAAGAAACCAGAGCATGTCGACACTTAGAGAAAGAAAAAACCCTAGCAAAACAAACAGATCCAAAGACCTGCTGTATTACCAAAGGAATCCCGAAACCACGATCAACCATGCCGCGCATACACACGACACAACCACCGCGGAACGGGGGTTAAATTGGCATCGACAATTATTATGGCACGCTGTTGAGTTCTCAAGGATCGGACGCTTTCCAAACTCGCCCCTCTCGGGACTCGCTCAGAGCGCTTAATCTCAATCTTAGGTTTTCCCAGTTCACCGAGTCAAATTCAGAACCAAGTCCGAACCGCCACGAACAGAGAGCCAAAACCCTCCCCGGGACAACCCTTCAAGCTTACAACACCCAGCGCCTCGGATCAACCTCGTCACTTCCGGATGAAGCCCCCACGTAACCACCCCCCAGACACGCCCAAGCGCCCCTAAAAAGGTCATCAGATGGGATAGCCCCACAAGGCCGGCCACCGTCCCCGGCGTCCCGCTCCCCTGTAGGCCTAGAGAAACTTACGACCAACACCACCCCAACGTCAAATCACCACCACACAACCCACACCACCACCACAAAACCCCACGTCACGAGATCTCTACCCCGCACACGTTCCGCTTACCCCGCCGCAGCACCAGCCATCGGCCGTAGAGCAGGTCCTCACGATGAGGAGCGGCCTCGTTCGGTGATTTGGGATCGATTCGGACGTTGTTGACGTATGCCCCGCCTTCGGCCACCGTTCGTCTGGCAGCAGAACGCGACTCCGCCAAGCCGGCTTCGACGAACAGGTCCACGTACGAAGGCAATTCCTCACCGGCTTTCACCTGCGGTGCCCCTGCTTCAGCCAGTGCTGAGCCCAGGGTTCGCTCGTCGAGCTCGGCCAGCTCGCCCCTGCCGAACAGCGCCTGGGACGCGGCCACTACTCGCTCGGTTTCTTCTGCGCCGTGTACGAGAGTCGTGAGCTCGGCCGCCAGGGCACGCTGTGCTGTGCGGGCCGCCGGGCGATCAACAGTCTGCTTCTCGAGGTCCTCGATTTCTTCACGTGACCTAAAGCTCATCACCCTGAGGTGGCTTGGCACATCGGCATCGTCCAAGTTGAGCCAGAACTGGTAGAAGCCATAGGGCGCCAGCATGTCCGGGTCGAGCCAGACCGCGCCTCCGGCGGTCTTGCCGTACTTCGTGCCGTCGGCCTTCGTCAGTAACGGTGTCGCAAACGCATGGACCGTGGTTCCCTCGACACGGCGGATGAGGTCCACGCCCGCCGTCAAGTTGCCCCATTGGTCGCTGCCGCCGGTCTGCAACGTGCACCCGTGACGCCGGTAGAGCTCCAAGTAGTCCAGCGCCTGCAGGATCTGGTAGCTGAATTCCGAGTAGCCGATACCGACATCGGAGTTCAACCGGGCCGCGACCGCCTCTTTGGCCAACATCTTGTTCACCCGGAAGTGCTGTCCGATGTCGCGGAGGAACTCGATGGCGCTCATCGGCGCAGTCCAGTCCAAGTTGTTCACCACTCGGGCCGCATTCGGACCCTCGAAGTCGAAGAACGGTTCGACTTGACGTTCGATTTTCTCAACCCAGCCTGCCACTACGCCGGGATCGTTCAAGGTACGTTCGCGGTCCGGGTTGGGATCGCCGATCAAGCCCGTCGACCCGCCCACCAGGGCCAGCGGCCGGTGCCCGGCCTGCTGTAGCCGACGAGCGGTGAGCAACTGCACGAGGTGGCCATGGTGCAGGCTAGGAGCGGTAGGATCGAAGCCCACGTAATAGGTGACCGGACCAGCTGCCAGCGCCGAGCGGAGCTCTTGCTCGTCAGTAGACAGCGCGATCAGCCCGCGCCAATGCAGCTCGTCGATGATGTCGGTCACGTTCGTTAATCTCCCTCGGGATCTTCGTTGGACCGGGATCGGCTGGCCAAGCTCAGCGGCGCGATTGCGCCCCTCAGACCAACCGGTCCCGCTGCACCATCAATGATTCCTCATCACTTCAACGGACGCATAGCTGACCTGCTCAACCAAGAGACGAGCCAAGCCCCGGTACTTGACCGCCGTCATTGTGCCCAGCGGCACCACAAGACGTCGTATGCCGTCCCGCTGGACAGGCCGCCGCAGTTCTCCTCCCGCGCTGGCACCGTCAGCCAAGGAAGGACTTAGCCCGATCACGACGAACAGCGTGGGAAACTATCTGTTTCAACCACGACTTGGCACCCGGCCCTGCGCGACTGACCGTCGCTTCCGGGTCAAGCTATCAGCCTGATGGCCTGGATTCGCTCACTGGCCACGCTGTGATCCACGAACCGCCCGTGCCACAAACCCCAGGACCGCCACCGTTCGCCCCAGTGCGGACGTCAGCGTAGACGGAGCGACGGCGGGGAACATCCCTCACGAGGCTGGACTGAAGCAGCCCCAACAGTCACCCTTATCGCACGGCACGCCGATAACAAGCCTTCTGTCATCCGCCTCTCTCCCAGACAGCAGGTTCGAGCAGTCGACATGACCTGATGCGAGACACAACCCCGAAAGGCCATCAATGACCATCGACAAGATCGCTTGGATTCTCCTCGAGGCCGGCACCATCCTCAGCACTCGGTCTAAGGGCAAAGATGTGTACTACCTTCCGGGAGGAAAGCGTGAACCCGGCGAGTCTGACCTCGAAGCCCTCGTCCGGGAGATCAAAGAAGAACTGAGCGTCGACATCGCCGCCGCCAGTGCCGTCCACTTCGGCAACCTGACTTCACCCACTGGGCTTAGTGACCTTTGATTTTGTCGAGGAGTTCCTGGGCGTGTTCGGGGATTTTGGGTTCGAGAGTGAGTTGCTGGCCGTTGACCTCGATGGTTGCAGCGC
>NZ_WLZY01000023.1 GCF_010122465.1 Phytoactinopolyspora mesophila
ATCCGACACGGAAGAAGGCCCAGAAAGATATTGCCAATTACATCGAGGTGTTCTATAATCGTAAACGAATCCATTCAGGGATCGACTACAAGACTCCGCAAGAAGTCCGCAACGAATACCTGAATCGACAGCTCGCAGCGTAACCGTCCGCAAATGGAGCGGTCCGGAAAGCTCCGGGCAGCCCACGTGCACGTGGGCCGTTAGTGTCCACATACGGCGTCACCGTCAACCCCTCAAACTCCACCGGGCGAAACGGTGTCCCGTTCAAGATCTCCGGCGGCACCGGCTGAACCTCAGCCGCGATCTTCACCGTCAACTCACGCTGCCCCTTACGCGCGTCCGGGTCGGCATCCATCACCGGCACCTGCCACACCGGCAACCCGCTGACCTTGTCCCGCTTCTGCACCCGGTTGTCCTTCGTCGACGCATCAAAATCCGCCTCCGCCGTGACCTCACCGATCACAAACGCCCCATGCGGAAACACCGCACCAAACTCCACCGGGATAGCTCCCTGCAACGCCATGACGTGTGCCTCCTCGGCTCCGTGTATGTGTTTGGCACCTCCAAACACATGACCAGCATGCCTAGGTAACTTAGATAAGTCAAGAGTCTTGGACAGATGCTGGCACTGCTGAGGGTTAACGGTGCAGTCAGGAGCATGGGTAGCTAGCTCTTCTAGGCAGCCTGTACCGTGTGGGCATGAGCCTCGACCCCGATGATTCGCGACCGCCCTATGTGCAGGTCGCTAATGCGCTACGTGCCGCGATCTTGACCAAGAAGTTCAGTCCGGGCGACAAGTTGCCCTCGGGTAAGGAGCTGGCTAAGCAGTACGGCGTAGCGCGGATGACCGTTCAACAAGCCCTGCGCCTGCTCAGGGAAGAGAATCTCATCGTCTCCCGTCACGGCAGCGGCGTATTTGTGCGCCAGCGCACCGAGAAGCCGGTGGGCCTGCGGCCCTATGTCGAGCAGGCCTTTGAACGCGATCACGTGGCCATTGACTTCGCGGGCTTATCCGGTGAGACGCTGCAAGGCGCGATACAGGAGCCACTCGACAAGATCCGGGCCGGTCGTATTACGCCGCAGACTGTGACTATCCGGGTCCTGGTGCCGGACACGTCCACGCCATGGGCGTTGCCTGTGCGCGTGGACGATCAGCACGACGAGCCCGCCTATCGTCGCCGAATCGACACGCTGTTCAGCCGCCATGTTGGCGCGATGGCCGACGCTATAGGCGAATTGGACGAACTCGGGCTCATCAGTGAGGCATCGGTACAGGTCCGAACGCACGCTTTGACGCCGCTGTTCAAGCTGTACCTACTCAACGATGAGGAGATGTTCTTCGGGTTCTACCCCATCTACGCCCGCACCATTGAAACCGACGCTGGGGCTGTTGAGATGTACGACCTCGGCGGCAAGGACGCCGTACTTTTCCACCAATCCGCTACCGATGATCCAAGCGCGCCGGATACACAGCACGTCGCGCAGGCACGTGAGTGGTTCGACAGCATGTGGAACACCATGTCCCGCGAGCGTGCATTGTGAGCCTCACCGACGCACCACTCGACGCGCTGCTTTCCCGTTCCCGCTGTGTGCTGCTCGACTTCGACGGCCCTGTCTGCTCGGTCTTCGCTGCTGTCGACACTGCCAAGCTTGCCGATGAACTACGTCGTCTCCTGCCTGCCGCCCCGCCGCCTGAGATCGCGGCCAGCACCGACCCGATGGCTGTGCTCTACCACGCCCAAACCATCGATCACGCAACTGCTCGCAAGATCGAAGCGGCTCTCACAACCGCCGAGCACGACGCGATCGCCTTGGCCAGACCAACGGTTGGCGCCGTCGAGACCATCCATGCTGCCGTGCATACCGGCCGACGAGCCGGCATCGTCAGCAATAACGCCGAGACCGCCATCCGCGTCTACCTGGACGCCCACAAGCTCAGTCCACATATCGACGTTGTGGCGGCCCGCACACCCGAAAACGCCGCCAGGCTCAAGCCCTGGCCAGATCTACTATTTGCCGCGCTCGCTCAACTAGATGCCGAACCGTCCACCACGGTATTCGTCGGCGACTCTCCCTCCGACGTGATGGCCGCCCACGCGGCAGGTGTCGCGGCGATCGGTTACGCGAACAAGCCCGGCAAACGCGAACGCCTCAGCAGCCAAGACCCCGCCCGTGTCATCGTGTCTATGGACGACCTCGCCATCGCGCTGAGGCGGGACCACGCGACCTGATCCGGGAAAGCAGTAACCCCGGGGACGTGCCGAAGCAGAGGCCCACCGGGGTGTTCATCAACAAGTATACGTAAAGGTGGCGATCGTGGCCAACGAAAGCAACGAGGTCAACCTCGATGATCTGGTGCCGTTGCTATCGTCTGAACGACTCAGGCCGTACCGTGATTCCACCCAGAACCTCCTGGGCGCGATCAAACTCTACGAGTGGAACACGTCGGTTTCCGGCGCAATGTACGAAGTGTTAGCCGGGCTCGAAGTGATACTACGCAACGCGCTCGTGTCCCAGCTCGAGAACTGGCACGGCCAACGAGCGGGAGCTTGGTACCGGGACCCGCGACGTGTCCTCGCGCCTGAACGGCACATCCAGATCGTCCAAGCGAGAGAGCGAGTCAGGCAGCTCGGACGAGACGAGACCCCCGGCCGCGTCGTTGCAGAGCTGTCCTTCGGCTTCTGGCGCTACCTGCTCACCAAACGGTACGAATCCAGCCTGTGGACTCACCACCTGCGGCATGCCTTCCCACATCTTCAACCGCAATCTCGCGCCCGCGTCGAGAAGCGCATCCGACACCTGAACCGCCTACGCAACAGAGTGGCCCACCACGAGCCCATCCATAACCGCGATCTGAACCGCGACCACCAAGACATCATCACGCTCATTGGCTGGATCAGTCCGGACGCCGCACGCTGGGTCGGAGAGCAAAGCCGGATGCCTGCCCTCCTCGCCGCCCGTCCATTGCCGAGTTGACCTCTTAGAGATCAAGGCGGCGCTGGCGCGCCGCTCGGCTCGGCGTCGGGCATGCGGCCTGGCGGCCGGTCCCTCTGCCGAGCCTGGCCTTAACCCTGTCTTTTCACGGTGATCTTGGGGTGAGGGTGTGTCAGTAAGACGAAAAGTGCTCCTGAGCAGGGAGAATGAGAGTGTCTAAGTCTTGTTCGCCCGGCTCGAATGGAGCACTTTTCGTATGGTT
>NZ_WLZY01000024.1 GCF_010122465.1 Phytoactinopolyspora mesophila
ACCACACTGTCTATCTCGTACTCATCGAGAACTTCAAGGTCCGCTGGCGATGCATAACTTCCTAGAACACTGACTACAGTCTCCACCGGCTTGCTCCGCGACAATGCCACAACATCGAACGATATTACCTCCTGCGAGCTGGCCAACCTACGAACAAGGCGGGACCCGATATAGCCCGCAGCACCGGTAACCAACACTACGCCCACAAGGCACCTCCGGGGGAATATTCAAGCTCTCCGTCTTTGATGCACTTATCAAGTACGTGACGTTGACAAAGAGGCCTATTCGCGGCAGTTAGATAATTCACGAGACTCCGGCGTGTCGAATTTAAACGACGGCCCATTCTCGAGGAAGAATTGGATTGCAACATTCAAATTTCTCAGAAACGGACCGCCCAGCATGTGCTTTACCGTTACACGACTGTCGACAAGCCGGAGCGGAGGTGGCCGCCCATTCTGAGACTATTCACAATATGATACACGACGCTACTCCCGTTGGAAAATCGTTCTTAACCTTGATATTTCGTGCGCCCAGCGGGACTGGAGGTTGTGATGTTGTAGTTGATCTCTGGTCTTAAGCTCGTCGTCGCCTGCCGGTGTGAGTCCGGTCCGGGTAGCCGTCAGGAGGCCCGGTAGCAGGTTGGCGGCGTCGGAGGGAAACGTCCGGCGTCGAAGCCCAGCGTCGAAAGCCACTGTGGTGGGAGCGACTGAGCGGTCCGTAGCGTGAAGCGAAGCCTGCGGCGTCGTAATAGGTCGTGCCTCGTTTGGGGTGGGGTGCAGGGAGTGCCGAGCCCCTCGAAATCGGGGTGGAGGGCCATGGAAGCGATGAAGACCCTGGATTGTGCAGCCGTGGACTCCTCGGCGCATGGGGCACGGAACGTTCAGATCGTGGCGGCGGGAGCTGGCGAGGTCTGGGCTGCCCTGAGCTTTCCGGACCATTCCTTTGCGGACGATTATGCTGCGAGCTGCCGATTCAGGTATTCGTTGTAGACTTCTCACGGAGGCTTGTCGTCGATCCCCGAATGGACTTGTCTACGATTATAGCAGGCCTCGATGTCATCGAGGCAATATCTTTCTGGTCCATTCCTCCGCGTCGGATACACGTGGCGATTGACACGTTCGATCTTCAACATAGAATTTGAAGGATTCAGCTGGTGCGATGAGTAGCCTAGGGGAATCGCGCCCCGGGCTCTCGTAAGAACCGTGTGTAAACCCTGAATGACGGATCTGGCCAGGCGGCCATCACAACCATCCTTCAGACGTGTCAGATCACCGTCGCCACCGGAACATGCCCCCTAGTTGACATAGGACTGAAATGAGACGGTCGAAATCTAACAGTCTCGCCAGTTCCGAAGATCTGAATCTGCGACGATGGAGGTAAGCTGTGGGCGTAGTGTTGGTTACCGGTGCTGCGGGCTATATCGGGTCCCGCCTCGTCCGCAGGCTGAGCCCCGCATTCGATGTTGTGGCATTGTCGCGGAGCAAGCCGGTGGAGACTGTAGTCAGTGTTCTAGGAAGTTATGCATCGCCAGCGGACCTTGAAGTTCTCGATGAGTACGAGATAGACAGTGTGGT
>NZ_WLZY01000025.1 GCF_010122465.1 Phytoactinopolyspora mesophila
TTTCGGGGTCTCCGGTCGTGCCCTCGCGGGCGGTGGTCGGGTTCAGGCCACTGCTGGTGGCCCGGTGGCGAAAACCGCGTTGTAGAGGGTGCGCCATGGTGCGGCCCATGGCCAGTGCGCGGGCAGGTGCAGCACCGGGCGGCGTTGTGGTCGGGCGAGGCGGGCGGGCACGGTGACGAGGTGTCGCCGTAGCGTCGCGCCGCGGGCCACGGAATGTCGTGGGCTGGTCAAGGTTCCAGCGGCGCGGAGCAGGTTGTGTGTCATGGCCGCGCAGATCGCCCAGGCGCCGTTGGCGGCGAACCGGGCGGAGGGCAGATGCGCCAGTGGTCCGTCGATGAGGTCGGCGAACACGGTCTCGATGATCGCGTGGCGGCGGTGGGTAATGTCCGCCTCGGCGGTCGGTTCGGCACTGTTGGTGAAGAACGGGTGATGCCGCCAGACAGGAAACAACTCGTCGCCTCGTGCTTTGTCGCGGATCCGGCGCACGATCAACCTCGCGGTGACTGGGTGCTTTCTCGCGAATGCGGTGAACTCGACTTCGGCGACCTGCGCGTCGGAGATCAGCTCACCGGTGTCCGGGTCAACGACCGCGCCCGGGTAGTTCACGGGCGTCCACGCCTCGTCGTCGATGGTCGCGATGGCCCGGCTCACCGCGGGGTTCTTGCTGATCGAAACGGAGAACCGGACCCCGGCGCTCACGCAGGCGTTCACGACCGCGCTGTTGCCGTAGGCGGAGTCACCGCGGGCCAGGATCTCCCCGCTGGCTCCGGCAGCGCGGGCGGTGCCGATCGCCTCGCGCAGCATCGTCGCTGCACCCTTGCCAGAGCCCGCCCGCCCGGCACGTAGCCGTATGCCGGCCACCACCGGCGCACCCTGATCTGTGCTGATCGTGGTGGCCAGGGGCGACAGGCCCCGGCGCAGCATGACCCGGCCGGCAATCTTGGCGTGCCCGAAACTGGCACCCTGTATGGCGTGGCCGTAAACCGGGCGCAACAGCGAGTCGATATCCACATACGCCCGCTGCGCGATGCCGGGCAGCAGCCCACTGCGCTGGACCAGGTTGACCAGGTGTGCCCGCGCCACCGACGCCAACTGCAGCGTGTGCCCGTGGGTGAACTCCCGCAGGAACTGCCCCAGCGTGGCCGGTGCGTACACCTCGGCGAACAACCGGCCCATCCCACCAGTGCGGGTCAGATCCAGATCGTCGATACTGTCCGCGCCGGCAGCCATCCCCGCGATGATCGAGGTGAGCTTGCCCGCCGGGTTCACCCCAGCCGAGGCCACCCGCGTCGAGGCGAGAGTCACCTTTGATGAGATCAGCTCGGACAACCCCGCCCGCTCGGCCAGCGCCATCACCGGAACCAGCCCAGCACACGACACAAGATCCTCGTCATCGAACACCGGCGTCGCCCGGGACCAGACATGAGATAGTTGCACTGAAAGTGCCTTCCGACGCAGAGACGATTAGGGCCTAGACAATCCTCATTGTCCCTGCACAGAAGGCACTTTCTCTATTCACCACGCCGAACGATCAACCAACCGGTCCACGGATCCAGGCT
>NZ_WLZY01000026.1 GCF_010122465.1 Phytoactinopolyspora mesophila
CGGCTCTTCACAATCGAGGGTGTAGCGGTCGGCGGTGGGCGTCGGCGGTGCGTCGGTGTCCGGATAGAGGTCGAGGTCTCCCGATGATGGAGGTTCCTACGCCGCCCATCTGGAAGACCTCGACGTGCCTGACGCTACCTTCACTTGCCCTGACCTGACTACGTTCTGCGGTCTCGACGAGCTCGGGCTGGAAGCCGTGGGGCAGCGACTCGAACCCGACCGCGCCGTGCTGGCCTGCCGGGTGGTCGACCCGGACCGCTGGTGCCGTCGTTGCGGCTGCGCAGGTGTCCCTCGCGACACGGTGATCCGGCGGTTGGCGCACGAGCCGCTGGGGTGGCGTCCCACGACGCTGGAGGTCACGATCCGCCGGTACAGGTGCACAGGCTGCGGGCATGTGTGGCGCCAGGACACCAGCCTGGCGGCTGAGCCGCGGGCGAAGCTGTCACGCCGCGGTCTGCGGTGGGCGCTGGAAGGCATCGTGTGCCAGCACCTCACCGTGGCCCGTGTCGCCGAGGGGCTCGGGGTCGCCTGGAACACCGCCAATGACGCGGTCCTGGCCGAGGGCAAGCGTGTGCTCATTGATGATCCCCACCGGTTCGACGGCGTGGCCGTCATCGGTGTCGATGAGCACGTGTGGCGTCACACCCGTCGCGGCGACAAGTACGTGACCGTGATCATCGACCTGACCGGCATCCGCGACGGGACCGGCCCAGCGAGGTTGCTGGACATGGTCACCGGCCGCTCCAAGCAGGTGTTCAAGACCTGGCTCGCCGAGCGCCCCGCAGCGTGGCGCGACGCCGTCGAGGTGGTCGCGATGGACGGGTTCACCGGCTTCAAAACCGCCTCCACCGAGGAACTCCCGGACGCGGTCGCGGTGATGGACCCCTTCCACGTCGTACGCCTCGCCGGTGACGCGCTGGACCGGTGCCGCCGCCGGGTCCAGCAGGCCACCCACGGCCACCGCCGCCGAAAGAACGACCCGCTCTACCGTGCGCGACGGACACTGCACACCGGAGCCGACCTGCTCACCGCCAAGCAAAAGAATCGCCTCGACGCACTGTTCGCATCCGACGCCCATGTCGAGGTAGAGGCTACCTGGGCCATCTACCAGCAGATGATCACGGCCTACCGTGATCCCGACCGTGCCAAAGGCCATGAGGTGATGAGCAAGTTGATCGAGTCGGTCAGCCACGGCGTGCCGAAGGCATTGAGCGAGATCATCACCCTCGGCCGGACGCTGAAGAAGCGAGCCGCCGACGTGTTGGCCTACTTCGACCGCCCCGGCACAAGCAACGGACCGACGGAAGCGATCAACGGACGCCTCGAACACCTCCGCGGCTCCGCCCTCGGATTCCGCAACCTCACCAACTACATCGCCCGATCCCTACTCGAGACCGGCGGCTTCAGACGCCAACTACACCCTCGATTGTGAAGAGCC
>NZ_WLZY01000027.1 GCF_010122465.1 Phytoactinopolyspora mesophila
ACCTTGCCGAGGCCCTGGGATGTGTACTATGCCGAAGAAGATCAATGTCCGTCTCACGAAAGATCTGGGTTGGCTGTGGAAAGTACATCGACTGATGGGCAGAAGTCATATATCTCGCGCAGTCGGTCTATTGAGAACAGGGGCGCCTTCTCGTATCCCCTTCTTTCGTAATGTCTCATGTCCAGTTCCGCTGCACGCTCGCCCAATATGATACGTAATGCGTCTCGAACAGGGATTGGCGTACTGGCAGTTGATGAAACGAGATTCAGTCGCCGCGCCCCTGCCCCAGCCGGCCTCTCGACAGCTGTTGCCAATGCTTCGACTACGTCAGATACCGCGACCAAGGACATGTACGCAAAAGGACGACCACGCGCAGCTTCTATGAATTTGTCGGGCTCCGCGGGCGGTGGTGGATTCTTGGGCACGACGGCGCCGAGTCGGAATAGACTGATATCGACATCAGGATTCTCGCGATGAAGGAAGAACGCAAGATCTTCCACGAAGGCCTTGCCTAGTCCGTAAACATCGACGGCATCGCAGGGATGGTCATCTGGAATTGGAATCTTCCGGGGGAGAAAGGCTTCACCGAACACGCAACCTGTCACGGCGATGGAACTGGCGACAATAAATCGCCTGCAGCCACGTCGGATCAGAAACCGCAGCAACGTCCGCGTGCCCAATACATTCATGCGGAGATGTCTATCTTCCGCCTCAAACCGATCTGGCTCAAAGACTCGCGAATCGCGGTCAACCGCTAAATGCACCACACTGTCTATCTCGTACTCATCGAGAACTTCAAGGTCCGCTGGCGATGCATAACTTCCTAGAACACTGACTACAGTCTCCACCGGCTTGCTCCGCGACAATGCCACAACATCGAA